>NC_018012.1:2692500-2905000 GCF_000227745.2 Thiocystis violascens DSM 198
GATTTTGAGCGACCGGCCATTGAGTCCACACACGAAGTGCTCCAGAATCCCTGTGCACTCTTCCAGCGCCTTGCCGCTGATCCGCTCCTGACGATGCGCGGCAAAATCGGCGGCCGACTGGAAGGCGCGAATGGCCAGCATCTGGCCCTTTTTGTCGTAGAGATCCATGGCATGGAGCAGCCAGGACTCCACCGCGTCGAGATCCATCAGACGCATCGCCGCCGGCGCATGGGCACTGAACTGATAGGCGAGTTCGGCGTTATCGCGCGCGATCACCGCGCCCCAATGCAGCACGAAGCGCTGACGCGCCCGGTCGAACGCGGCCAGCTCGCGCGCCGGTTGCGCCGCCGTGCGACGCGAGGACAGCGCCGCGTCGAGATAAAGATCCAGACGCTCCTCAAGCTCGGCGGCGGTCAGGCTGAGTTCTGAAATAGGCATCGTTAGGCGCTCTTAAACCGCGTCCAGAGTGATAGGCAGTGTGTTGAGCGATTCCAACGTCACTCCCAGGCCGCCAGATCCGCCCGCAGAATCCGGACCCGGCGCAGGATAACCTCGCGCTTCAGGTTGAAGATCACCATGCCACCGGTAATGGTGGCGCCCAGTCCGATCAGGATCAATGCCCGGCCGATGCCCTGGTCCGGATAGAACTGGACCAGTTGCCCGATCACATTAAAAATCAGGAAGACCACGCCGGCGTAGAGGAAGGCGCGGATGCGTAGCGCGATGCCGAGCAGAATCCCGAGAAAGGCCAGGGCGAGCGCCAGCACGAACACGCTCAGTTCCGGTCGCAGGAAAAGGTCCAGGGCGGCCCCGGCGTAAAGCGCGCTCAAGGCCGTCAGTCGGGCGCCGGTCAACACGCTTGGCCGCAATTCGGCGCGGTGCAGATGCAGCAGCGCCAGCACCGACACCGCCGCTGGTGCGATATAGAACTGCCAGAGTTCGTAGCGTTCGGCCCACAGCGGCGCCCACAGATAGACCGCGCCGTTGAGCGCCAAAACCCCGAGATAAAGCGCCCAGGGATGGCGCTGCCGGCTCGCCAGCGTCAGATAGAGCACGGACGCGGCGAGCAGGGTTCCGCCGGACCAGCCCGAGGCGAGTTGCAGCGGCGTGGTGGCGACGGCCAGGATGGGCAGCAGCAGGGCGAGACGGTAGAAGGGTCGCGCGCCGCTGAACTGGTGCAGCAGCAGCGCGACGTAGGCGGCGGCCATGAGAACCGTCGTATCGCCGACCGCGAAGGGCGCCAGTCCCAGACCCACCAGTCGCGCGTAACCCGCCAGCAGTCCCAGCAGCAGCGCCGCGAGGTCAATCCAACGCGGTTCGTCCGGCCGGCGCCAGGCCCGGACAGCGGCCCAGCCGGCCAGGAGCAGCAGGGCCGCGCCCGCCGCCAGCGGATCGGCGCGAACGCCGAAATGCCAGGGCGACGCACCCCATCCGGCTTGAGACGCCAGCACGCTCCAGCCATGCCAGAGCAGCCAGCCAAGGCCGGACACCAGCAGCCAGGGACGCAACTCGCTCAGTGTTTGTTCCAGATCGGCAAGCCGGGCGAGCCGCTCGGGATCGACCTCGGAGCGGTCGTCGGCGAGGCGATAGGCCCGCGCGTCCAGACTCCTCTGAACCGCCAGCGACCCCAGCCAGAGCAGCAGGGTTTGAACGGCATACCAGGGCGCGAGTCCGCCGACGATTTCCAGGACGAATGGATCCGTGCCCTTGAACCAAGCAGTGTAGGTCGCCGTCAGCGCCAGGGTCAGACCGAGCGCGAGCCAGATCCGCGCGCGCATCCACCAGCCCGTTGTCAGCGTCACCCCGGCCAGCGCGATGAGGGTCAGGGTTAGGAAGCGCCAATCCAGGCTCGATGCGGCGAACAAGAGCGTGATCGCCGCAGCCGGCAAGAGGTTCAACCAGTGCGTCAACGCCACACGCCAGGCGTCAGTGCCGGGCGGTCCGTAACGCCAGGCCAGCAGGAGCAAGCCGTTCCAAAGGGTCATCGCCAGCGCGAATTGGTTTGGCGTCATGGCCAGATTCAGCAACGCCGCCACCGCTAGCAGGGTCAATCCCAGCAATAGCAGATGGGCCTGGAATCGATATGGGCGAAGTCTGAACGCATGGCCAGCGGTCAGCGCCAGCAAGACTGTTACGCCCGTTAGCGACAGACCGCTGAACACCGGCGGCGCGACGGTCAGCCGCCACCCGAAGGTCTCCAGCGTCAGCGCCAAGGTCAGCAGCGCCAGCAGGGCAAAGGGAATCCAGAACAACGGCGCGTCGAGGGCAGCGCAACGCCCATTCAGCCAATGCGCCAGCCGCGGGCCATGCCGTCGCCACAGCGTCCCCAGCAGGAAGAGCAGATTCAGCCAGAGCAGCGCCAGCATCATGTTCAGTGGCTGCCAGGCCAGGATGCCGGTCGCCAGCATCCCGCTCCCCGTTAGCGCCGCCACCGCCAGCCAGGCCATGCCCGACCAGGCGGTATTGCGCAACAGGAGCCAGATATACGGCGTCAGCAGGGCCAGCGCGGCGGCGGGCGAGAGCTGGCCGGCCAGGAAGCCTAGAGTGGCCCCGCCCAGCACCCCGGCGAGTCCCAGCAAGGGCCAGAGTGCCGGCGTCACGGCCCAATCAGGCCAGCGGGCGTTCCAGCGCGGCAGCCACAGATTGCCGCCGAGCCACAGCAGATAGCCCCAGACGATGGCGCCCCAGGCCATCTCCTGAAGATTCCAGCCGGTGCGGGAGACGACACTCAGGATCAGCCCGCCCAGCAGCAGCGCCAGCATCGGGCCGCGCCAGTTCGCGGCGTTCCGCAAGGGTCGAAACACCGGGAAGAGTGCGAGACACAACAATGCCAGTAAGCTGGGCAGCCCCGGATCCTCGGCCAGCGCCGCCAGCAACGCGCCCGCCAGCGCCAGCGCGTAGAGCAGTCCGCCGACGCGTGACAGCGGCGAACGCCAGTAGGCCAGCGGCGCGGTGCGTTGCGCGTGCCGTCCAGGTTCCAGCCCAAGCGCCGCCAGCGCCATGACCGCGCTCAGAAGCACGTTGACCAGCGGTTGACCCAGCCCGAACAGCATGACCGGATTCAGCCAGGCCGCGATCAGCCAGACCCCGACGGTCAGCGTCGCCAAGGCCGCCAGGGCATGCGGTGCCGAACGGCGCGGCCAGCCGGTCAGGACGAAGAGCAGCAGACTCAGCACCAGTGCCGGCAGCCATTCCGGCGCCGGCGATCTCAGCAGGGCTAGCCCGAGGCTGGCCGCGACCGGAACGGTCGCGACGATGAGCGCGCAGGCGTGCAGGCTCGCTTCCGCCTGCCGGCGCCCGCCAGCGCCGCCGGGCACGGTGAAACTCAGGATCCCCGCCAACCGCCAGGCCGCGGGACTCGCCAGTATGGCGACAGCTATCCGCCAGACCAGGAGCACATAAAGGACGGCCACAGCACCCAGCCAGGGGAGCGTCAAGTCCAGGCGATCGCATTGAACCATCAGGCCGGCCAGACCCAGCAAAAAAGGCATCGCGGCCCAGCGGTAGAGGTGGAAATGACCGATGAGTAACGCCCCGCTGAGGATCGCCAGTCCCATCTGCGCGGGCAACCAGGCTCCGAGCGCGCCGTCGAGCAGACGCAGGCTCAGATGCACCAGGCCGAGCGCCCAGAGCAGAGCCATCGCCCGTTCCAGCGGGACGCGGACGAGCGCGCTCAGTGACGGCGAATCCGGCGCCACGTCCACGTCGTCCATGAGCGAGCGGAGCGCCTGACGCTGACGGTCGCGCCAGTCGAGCCAGGTCAACCACGACCACAGCGCTAGCACCATCAGGAACTCGCTCGATCCCGTGCTTGGGCCAGGGAAATACCCCAGCTTGATCAAGCCTCCGAGCCCGGCGACGAGAATCAGGACGCCATAAAAGAGCATCTGTCGACGCAGACCCAGACTGAGCCAAAGCAACACCGCACTCGCCATTGTCAGCAGGACGAGCGGCTCCATGCGGCCCAGCGGGTTTGGCCAGAAGGCGACTCCGCCCAGTAACAGCCCCAGCGCCACGCTGGCCAGCGCGCCGCGAATCCAGACGGTTCGACTGACGGGCACTGGCCAGCGCACATGCAGCCCCAGGCCGCTCCAGAGCGCCGCCAGCGCCAGCAGGCCGAACGCGGTTTGCGCCTCCCAACTCAAGGGCGTCCAGACCGGCGCATAGGAGACCGCCGCCGAGGCCAGGATGACCACGCCGGCATCGGCATCGGCCCAACGCGGATCGGCATCCGGCAACGCCAGCACGCGCCGGACAATCCGAGACAGGAGCATCGCCGCCGTGAGTGCCGTGACGAAACCCACCCAACCCGGCAAGCTCCAGAACAGACTCCAGACCGTGGGACCGATGAGCAACCCGCCGCACGCCAGCAGAGCGTGCCGGGCGATGGCCGGCGAGCGGGGAGCGATCCAGCGCGCCAGCAACAGCAGTGCGACCAGACCTGGCAGACTGGCGAGTGCATGCCAGGCCGGCGGCAGGCGCGTCAGTATCCCGAATCCATAGAGTCCGGCCACAGAACCCAGGAGCAACAACAACGGCGGCAGGGTCCGATATCGCCAGGTCACCCAGGTATAGAGGATCGCCCCCAGCGTCAGGGTGAGCAGAAGGGTCGGAGTCGACTGGAGCGACACCGCGATCGCCACCGTCGACAGCGCGTAGAGCGCGAAACTGACGCGGGACAGAAAGGCGTATTTGTTGACCCAATCCTTGAAGGCGGCATCAACCGGGAACAGCAGCCCGCTCAGGGCCATCAGGAACGGCCCCGCGTAGCCGGCGGGCAGCGGTTCCGGCCAGATCCAGGTCAGATGGACGAACGAGACGGTCGCGGTATAGACCAGCATCCCGGCGGCGTAATAGGTCGTCAGGCGCTGGTCGACGAACAGCCGTTGCAGCCATGCGCGGGCGAAGCGCCACAAACCATAGGCAAGCAGCGCCAAAAGTACCAGATGCAAGGCCGCCAACGCGGGCCAGTCCGGCCAGGCACCGGCGAGCGGTGCGGCAAGCTGCACCGCCGCCAGTGCCGTTAGCAGCCAGGGATAGGTTCCGCGCAGCACCCGATCCATGAGCGCGCTGCTCAACGCGGCCGCCCAGGCAAAGCCCGTCAGGGTGAGCGCGGTCATCAACAGACTGACGATCAACAGGGTTCCATTGCCGTCGCTGGCGTCGATCAGGCGAACGGCCACCGCCAGATCCAGCGGCGCGAGCAGCATGGCGAGCGTCAGCAGCATGCTGCTGGCGACCACCATTTCCGACACCTTGCGGCGGAACTGATAGCCGGCCCAGAGCAGGAAGGCGGTCGCGCCGGTCAGGCTGGCGAACACCGTCAGGGCGTTGACGAACCCGCTGGTGTTGGCGATGAGAAAGAGCGCGCCGGAGACGAAACAGAAGGCGCCGATAAACCAGCCGATGTTCTGCGCCAGAAAGGGCAGGATCAGTTTGGGCCAGCCGAAAAATCGCTGTCGCTTCCCTTCGACTCCGCTCAGGGAACGGGTGGTCGACGCGATGGATTTCGGTTTGGCTGGCGGGGAATCATGCGTGGGCGGTTGGCGGGGCTCGGGAGGCACTGGCGGCGCTGGGGCGGCCAATCGAGCGCCCGGCGGCTCCAGATCGGAGAGATCCAGGGTCAAGGGTTCCAGGTCCATTGGTTCCAGGGTCAGTGCCGGCCATCCGGTGCGCGCCTCGGCGGCTTGCGGGATCGCGGCAACGGGTGTCCAGGATGGTGCCGGTGTTGGTGCCGGCTCGGCCGGTTGCCAGGGCGGCGGTCCCGGCGGGGTCTCCATCGATTGCGTCAACAGACTCCAGGCCAGGGCGCGCCGATGGTGCCAATCGCGGCTGTCCGGTGTTGCCCCGCCCGCGCGCAGATGACGCACCAGCACCCGATCCAGTTCGCCCATCAGGTGTCGATGCCGCTCCCGCGTCAGCTCCCCGGCATCGGCCAGACGGTCCAGTTCCTGCCGCAACAGCAGCAGATTGTCCAGATCGTCCGGCGCGTAGCGGTGGTGATCGCCGCTGGCGCCGCGCCCCGCCGCCCCCGTTGGCGTGAGGCGTTGCGCCGCCGCCAGCCGTTGGCGGACCTCCTTGAGCCGCCGGTGGGTGACGATCAGTGAAATCAGGAGGACGACCGGCGCGACCAGCCACAGCCCCGCCATCGGAATCAGAAAGGCCCAGACCATGATCGCCGCCTCCGCGGGAGGGAAAAGGAAACCGTCCCGGACTCAATCCTTGCGCGTTTCCCGCTTGAGCGCAGCCAGTTCCGCCTCGACCTCGCTGTCGACTTCCATTTTCAGAAACTCCCGCTCGACCTGGCTGTACTCGCCGTACAGCTCATCGCGGGCTTCCATGCGCGCTTCCATCTCATCCACCTTGCCCGCCATGCAACCAAAGGAATGATCGAGATCGAGACCGGTCTGAAACCGATCATTGACTTGCCCCATCTGTTCGCGCGCTTGGGCCGCCCGTTGACGCGCCACCAGGCTGCCTTTTTTCAGCCGCGCCTCTTCCAACTTCATCTCCAAAGCCCGCAACTGGGACTTCAGCCGCTCGCCGGTGCGCTGGGCGGACTCCCAGGAGGTTTGCAGATTGGCGGCGATGCCGTCGTGTTCCTTCTTGCGCAGCAGCGCCTCGCGCGCGAGCGCTTCGTTGCCCGACTCCAACGCCAGACGCGCGCGGTGGTGCCATTCCCCGGCCTGCCCGCGCTGATGCTCCAGCTCCCTGGCCAATTGCTTCTCGCTGGCCAGGGCGTCGATGACCCCTTCACGCGCACTGTTGACGTTTTCTTCCATCTCGCGGATGAGTTGCTTGATCATCCGTTCCGGGTCTTCGACACGATCCACCAGATCGTTGAGATTGGCGGCAAGGACATCGCTGATGCGCTTGAATAGACTGGCCATGAGACACCTCCGGGGCGTGATGACAGAGTGATGAGCGCTATCGAGTATAGATCGGGGATTTTTATATGAACATTGTTTAATTAAATTCGATGGCGATATTCGGAACCTGTGTCACAGGATCCCGGTGCTCGAACAGGAGGCGGCGCATCCGTCAATCCAACCCGGCACAGAGCGCTTTCGTCCGGTAGCCGTCGATGGGCGTTTCCTCTCCCGATGGCAGGGGGGCGGTCGGATCGCCAAGCCAGGCGGCGATGTCGGCTCGGACCCGCGCGCCCTGCCGGTCGCGGGGCAGCATGTGCCAGCCGCGCCGGTAGAGCACCAGACGCAACCCATCCCGATCGGCCGGCAGATCGCCAATCAAGCGGCAAAAGGCATTCCTCGGAATGATTTCGTCATGCTCGCCATAGAGCAATAACAGCGGTGTCGGCAAATGAACGGCGGACGCGCGCGCGCCGTCCATCAAATCGGTGACGCCCCAGAGCGCGTCCACCCGCGTCGCCTTGATCGCCAGCGGATCGCGCGACATCGCCAGGAGCATCTCCCGGTTGTCGGACGGACTCAGCCGCACGCCCTCTCCGGTCAGCTTCAGCCAGGGCAGGGTTTGCATGGCCGCCCGCAGCGCCACGCGCTGATACCAGGGCATGGTGTCGCGCGACCAGACCGCGGGCGCGATCAGGATCAGTCCGTCGATCGGCAGTGGACGCCGCGCCGCCGCCAGCATCGCGACCGCGCCGCCCATGCTTTCGCCGGCGACATAAATCCGTGCCTGCGGGTGGCGTGCGCGCAGCAGAGCGATCAGGGTTCGGAGATCCTCGGTGAGCGCCTGGTCGCCATGCCAGCGTCCGGGCAGGGCGCTCGCGCCGAATCCGCGCTGGTCGGCGGCATAGGTGACGATCCCCCGGCGCGCCAGGTCGCTCGCCAGGGGTGCGAAGGCATGGCTGTAGTCGTTGAAGCCATGCAAGCCGAGCACAACGATTGAGGGGGAGGCGGAGCCAGACCAGACCCGCAGCGGCAGACGATAGCCATCGGCCATGATGGCATGGTACCGATCCAGGCGGGGTAGAACATTCATCTGGCGTTGTCCGTCATCAGCGGAGCCAAGGGGCACGATGACCTGGGGCGTGGCGCAGCCAGCCAACACGGCACAACCGATCAGCAGGATGCCGATCGACCTTGGACAGACAGTTGGTAATTTGTGGCGAAAGCGACGACCGAACGGCGCCACGATGGGCATTCCAGCTTGAATCCCGACCTTCCAACCCCGAATCCTAAAGAAATGTCGTTTACCTGTGGAGGTTTTCATGTCACACCCGACCGCTGCGCGTTTTACCCTGCTCGCGCTCCTCGGCGTCTCGCTCTCGCCCGCGTTCGCCGACGAGACCAGCGCCGGGGGGGCCAGTATCGGCGAGTCCTTTTCGATCGCCCAGGCCGAGTACGATCAGGCGCTCGCCCTGACGCCGGACCTGGAAAACGGTCGCCGGACCTATCTCACCTGCGCCGTCTGCCACCGCCCCGAGGGCTGGGGAACGGCCGACGGAACCTACCCGCAGATCGCCGGCCAGTCGCGCACCGTCATTGTCAAGCAGTTGGCCGACATCCGCGCGCGTAACCGCGACAATCCACTGATGTATCCCTTCTCGCTGCCGCGCATCCTGGGAGGACCGCAACAGATCGCGGACGTTGCCGCCTATGTCGCCCAACTGCCGATGACCGCCCACAACGGCCAGGGGCCAGGCATCGATCTGGAACTGGGCGGACCGCTCTATGCCGAGCATTGCGCCAAGTGCCACGGCGAGCGCGGCGAGGGGAACGAGACCGATCACATCCCGGCGATCGCCGGTCAGCATTACCCCTATACGATGCGGCAGTTCGACGCCATCCGCGAGGGACGGCGCAAAAATTCCGATCCCAAGATGGTCAAGCAGATTCATGGCTTCACGTCACGCGAACAGGCCGCGGTTTTGGATTACGCCTCGCGCCTGCCCTTGCCCCCGGAAAAACTGGCGCCGGAGGGCTGGACGAACCCGGATTTCCCCGCCTATGTTCGCGAACCCATGGGGCTCCCTCCAATGCCGACCATTTCTCCAGCACCGCCGTCCGGTATGATGGAGATACCCCCCTTCCCCTCGCTTCCTGCTTACCCGACAACGACGACGCCAGAACGTTGAGTCACCGCGATTTCACAGCGATTGCGCCCTGCCAGCTTGGCTCGATACAGAGCCTCGTCGGCGCGCAGAATCAGTGAATCCAGGGGCTCGAACGGATCGCGGAAGGCAAGCCCCAAGCTGACTGTGAGCGGAATCGGCGCATCTTGATTGACCTCGAAGGCATGCGTTTCGATAGCGGAACGGATGCGCTCGGCGGAGCGGCCCGCATCGGTCGGCGTGGTTCCCACCAGGAAGAGAATGAATTCCTCGCCGCCAAAACGAACCGGGATATCCGTGTCGCGGACCGCCTGCCGCATGACCGTCGCGACCTGCTTCAGCACCTCGTCGCCCGCAGGATGACCGTAGGTGTCGTTGACGGTCTTGAAATGATCCACGTCGATCATCAGGGCCGACACCAGTGCGTTCTCGTCGCGATCCTGAAGACTGCACTGACGTTCCATCACGTCCTGCATATAGACTCGGGTAAACAACCCGGTCAACGGGTCGCGGATGGAGCGTTGGTACGCCTCCTTGCGCTTGCTGTCGATGGAGCGATAGATCATCTCCCGTTCCAGCGCTACCTGGAGCGGCATCGCGATCTGCTGGATGACCTGTTCCTGCTCCGGCGTCACATCGTTTTCGCGTTGAAGATAGATCAAGGCCGCGGCCTCGATGCGTTCGCGTTGCGGCGAAAACAGCGGCATGGTCACCACCAGTTCGTCGTCCTCGGTATGACGACTGCAAAAGAATCCGGTGTGCAGGGTATGGCCGTGCAGGTCCGGATCCATGCTCGCATGGGCCATTTCCCACTCCGGCCGAGTCATGCCGAGGATGGCCAACACCTCCGCCGGGGCGTCGCCAACCACCCCCGAAAAACGGGTCTCGTGGGAGAGCGTCAACAGGGTGCCATCTTCCAGTCGGGCGTAATAATCGATCTTTTCGACAGGCAGATTGCGGCTGACGACATGGAACAGACGGTCGGCGATATCGCGAAAATCGCGGTACAGCAGCATGGTCTGGGTGATCTCGCGTAGCGTCTCGTTGAGATGCGAGAGCCGCTGGATGTCGGTGTTGCCCTGGGCGAAGAGATAGATACCGCAGTCGAGATGTTTCAGCTTGTCCGTCATGTAGGACACCAGCCGCTCCGGGATGATGGAGCCATGCTGGGCGGCGATGATCTTGACCGGATATTGCTCGATGCGGCTCAGCGCATAGTTCAGGATGTCGCGGCTCGGCATGTAATGTTCGTGGAACGGGCGTAGCGCCTCGAAGTGCGATTCGTCCTGGGCCACCAGCGTGGGACGCGCGGTGAAACCGCCGTAGAGGTCGCTCGAAAAGAGCACCCCGGTGCTTGGATCGAAGGTGCAGAAGGCGCCGGGGAAATGGGCGTAGGGGGTGAAGACGAACCGCAGTTCGCGATCGTCCAGGGGCAGGCGCCAGTCGTGCTGGTCCACCAGCCAGAATGGCATCTTGAGTCCGTAGTGCTTGAGCAGCGCCTCCGCGCGCCAATGGGTGACGATGACCGCATCCGGACGATCCGTCATCTCGTCGATCAGCGGGAGCGCGGCGGTGATATCCGGATCCTGATGATGGCAGACGAAATAGCGAATCCGGGTGAAGGGAATCACCTCCTCGATCTTGCGCAGCGTGCCCGGAAAGGTCAGGCGCGAACCGGGATCGAAGAGCACCGATTGGTCGCCCTGTTCGATCAGATAGACATGACACTGGAAGACATCGTCGTCAAGCACGTGGCCAACCCACCAGACCCGTGGGGCGATCTCCAACGCATGGGCGGTGTCGGCCTGGTCCAGGTGGGTAAGTTCGGAATTCATCGTTGTCATCGATCGCGACCGCCTTGAACAGGTTGAAAAGCGAAAAACTCACGGCCCTGTGATGGACGGCCTGACGGGCCTTGACCGAATCGTCGTGGCGCTCCAGACAAGTTTCAAATCGGGCGCGTCCGCGCGGCCGGTCGCTGTCGGACTATCCGCCCGCCAGTTCCGCGGCGGCGGACTCGATCACCCGCGGCTCGGTGAGCGGGTACGCCGGGATCTTCAGGCATTGCAGCCGTGCCTGATAAGCGGTGCAGTAGTCGTGATGAAAGGTCAGAAACAGCGGATGCGCGGCAATCGCCCGAACCTCGGCGATGAAGCGCAGATAGTTGCTGGACTGGCCCATGTGATAAGCGGTCGGGGCCTCCTGTAAACGCAGTCGCTCGACGCGCGGATCCCACAGCGGAAACACGGCGGGATTGGCGAGATGCAACACCTTCGCGGCGCCGACAAGCGAGCCGAGGCAGCCCGCGATCGCGTCGATGGACGGTTCCGAGAGAAGCGGCGCCTCGCCCCGCGCGGCGTCCAGGGCGCGCGCCGCCGCGGCCAGATGGTTGGTCTCCAGACGTAGCGCCTGCGGCATCCAGGCATAGGCCAGACTGGCGAGGCGCAGGAAATCGTCAACCGGGTTGGGCACGGGAAGCCGGGCGGCCGACAGCAGCACCGGATAGGTCCGCAGAAACGTCGCTTCCCTGGAATGGCTCCCGAGGCAACTCCCCCGCACCCGATCGACGGCATGATACAGCGCTTCGATATTCATGGGCGACGATCGTCCTTGCGGTCGTAGTGTTTGACTTGGCGGCGGATATTGCGCTGAATGATGACACCCAGGACGGACCATTCCAGCCCCCTGAGTTCGATCTCGGGATAGCGGGGATTCAGCGCGACCAAACGTTGGTCGCCGCTGTCGTCCTTGAGGTACTGGCGAAACCAGCGCACCCCCTCGACCTCCGCGAAGACATAGCTACGGTGCATGCAGGTATCGGCCGGTTCCACGATCACGATGCAGCGATCCGGGAACTCGGGCTCCATTTCGTCGCCCAGCACTTGCAGCGCGTAGGGTTCGTGCATGCTGCAACCCGTGCCGCCCAGGGGGGATTCCGCCATGATGAAACCTCGTTGATCGATTGAAACCGCAAGCTTTTCAGAAAATCTCCTTAGTACACGAGCGTCGACCCCGGCAGTAGAATCTCGAACACCTCGAAGGCCCGCAGGCTGGTCGCTCCCGGCAAGTCCAGCAAGGCATCCGGTTCCAGCGACCAACGCTCGGCCAGCACCTTCAGTTCGTCCGAGGCATCGACGCTCGCGATCTCGCCAGTGTCGATCGCCGTCGCCGCCACCTGACGCGCGACCCGTTCCGCGACCTGCAGGATTTCCGCCTCGGCGCGATACGCTCCCGCCAGCGCGGGATCGAGCCGGGCGGCGACCACTTTCCAGATCGACTCCGGGAAACGCCAGGCCCGCAGCAGCTCGGCCCCAAGTTCGACATGATTGAACCCGAACACCCGCTCCTCGGCAGCGACGCTGTCGAGTTGCTCCCGTTCGACGAGCCGCAGTACCTCCCGATACGCATCGGCGCATTGGCTAAAGAACATCAGCCTGCCCAAACCATGCAGCAGACCCGCAAGAAAGAGGCGTTCGCCATTGCGCAGACCGCGCCGCGCCGCGAGATCCCGCGCGGCGATCCCGCAGGCAACTCCATGCAGCCAGAAATGCTCCATGTTGACCTTCTCCGGCGGCAGACCTTTGAACAGATCCACCGCGGCGGTGGCCATGATCAGGTCGCGCAAGGCCTGAAAACCGATCAGGCCGATCGCCTGAGACACCGTTTCCACCGGCTTGGGTTGCGCATAAAAGGCGCTGTTGACGACTCGCAGCAGCCGCGCGGAGAGGCCGGGATCGCACAGAATGACCTCGGCCAGGTCGGCGGGGCGGGTCGCGGGTTCGTCGATCAGTTGGTTGACCCGAAGCACGACGTCGGGCAGCGAAAACAGGTTTTCGGTTGCGCGGACCAGGGATTCAGGCGTCATGGCGAATTCTCTCCCCTTTCGTTGCGGCGTTGGCGTATTGTCCTGGCGATAAAATAGTGGATCGTCGGCGTTTCGGTTGGATTTTTTGACAAATCGACCATGGGATGCCCCACGCACGCGATTCCTTACAGGTCAGACGTTCCATGATGAAACGAATCATTGCCACCGAAAAAATCCACGGAGATCGCCGCGACTGGCGCAACCTGCGCGACATGCTGCCCTATCTCTGGGAGTTCCGGGGCCGCGCCAGCCTGGCGATCGCCTGTCTGGTGCTGGCCAAGGTCGCCAATGTCGGCGTGCCGCTGGTGCTCAAGGGCATCGTCGACGCCTTCCAGTCGCCCGCGACCCAGACCCTGATCCTGCCGTTCACCCTGCTGCTGGCCTACGGCCTGCTCAAACTCAGCGCCTCTCTGTTCAACGAACTGCGCGACGTGGTCTTCGCGCGGGTGCGCTACCGCGCCATGCGACGTCTGTCCACGCGGGTGCTGGAACATCTGCACCGCCTCTCGCTGCGCTATCACCTGGAACGCCAGAGCGGCGCCGTCAGTCGCGACCTGGAGCGCGGTACCCGCTCGGTTTCGACCATTCTCAACTATGTCGTCTTCAGCGTGCTGCCGGTGCTGGTCGAATTCGCCCTGGTGGCGGCAATCCTGCTCGGCCGCTACGCCCCGTCCTTCATGCTCGTGACCTTCGGCACCGTCGCGGTCTATTTCGCCTTCACCTTCGCGATCACCGAATGGCGCATGGACTATCGCCATCGGATGAACCGGCTCGACTCGGAGGCCAACCATCAAGCCTTCGACAGCCTCATCAACTACGAGACGGTCAAGTATTTCGGCAACGAGCGTCTGGAACTGGATCGCTACGACGGCACGCTCGCCGAATGGGAGGAAATGGCGGTCGCCAGCCAGACCTCGATGTCGCTGCTCAATTTCGGTCAGGGCGCCATCATCGCCATCGGCGTCACGCTGATCATGAGCCTCGCGGCCCAGGGCGTGGTCGCCGGCCAGATGAGCGTCGGCGATCTGGTGCTGGTCAACGCGCTGCTGCTGCAACTTTTCATCCCGCTCGGGTTTCTCGGCATCGTCTACCGCCAGATCAAATACGCCATCGCGGACATGGACCTGGTCTTCAAACTGCTGGAGCGCACGCCCGAGATCCAGGACCGCCCAACCGCCCGGCCTCTTCGACTGGATCAGGGCGGCATCCGTTTCGAGCGGGTGGATTTTCATTATCAGCCGGAGCGCGCCATTCTGCGCGACCTGGATTTCCGCATCGAACCCGGCCAGAAACTCGCCGTGGTCGGCCATAGCGGCGCCGGCAAATCGACCCTGGCGCGGCTGCTGTTCCGCTTCTACGACGTGACCGGGGGACGCATCCTGATCGACGGTCAGGATCTGCGCGATCTCACCCAGGACAGTCTACGCGCGGCCATCGGCATCGTCCCCCAGGACACCGTGCTCTTCAACGACAGCCTCTATTACAACCTGGCCTATGGACGCGCTGGCGCGACCCGCGCGGAGATCGAGCGCGCCGCCGACATGGCCCATATCCGCGCCTTCATCGAGAGCCTACCCGACGGCTGGGAGACCGTGGTCGGCGAGCGCGGACTGAAGCTCTCCGGCGGCGAGAAACAGCGCGTCGCCATCGCCCGCGCCATGTTGAAACGTCCGCGCATCCTCATCTTCGACGAAGCCACCTCCTCGCTCGACAGCCACACCGAGCAGGCGATCCAGCAGACCCTGTCCGAGGTCGCCGAGAACCACACCACGCTGGTCATCGCGCACCGACTCTCGACGGTCGTGGACGCCGACCGGATTCTAGTGATGGAGCAGGGGCGTATCCGCGAACAGGGCACGCATCGCGAGTTGCTGGAGAGCGGCGGACATTATGCGTCGATGTGGGAGTTACAGCAGCGCGAAGGGGGCGATGCGGTGGTCTTACAGGGCGCATCTGGCGAGAACATGCGATCGTGAAAACATCCCGCAAACCGTACCAAGCCGCCCATCCCGTCAGGCCGATCCGATCCGCGTCGCGCCACGCAACCATGAGCTTGTGCTCAATGGTTCCGCGCGACTAGCATCAGGCACGCATCGCCATTCACAAAGGCAATTGGATCGGCGGCTTGACGATGACCAGGCGCCGCCGACATCACTTCAACGGTACGACATGCCACCATCGCGATGACCCCGAACCCCAGCCGCAGCGACCCCCATCAGCCACTCGAACCTTCCCGTGTCCATGCCATTCTCCGGGCAACGCAACTCGCGATCCCGCTGCTGACGGTGGCGAGCGCGTTGGCGGCGGCCCTGGCCCTGCTGGCGACGCATTGGATCTGGCCCGGCCCCGTCTGGCGGCTGTGGTTTTTCCTCGCCGCGCTGCTGCTGACCGGACTGCTTGGCCTGACCGTCGCCTGGCTACGTCTGCGTCGCCAGTTGCTGATCCCGCTGGCGCGGCTGGAGCATTCGTTAAGCCGGGTCTGCCAGGGAGAACAGGGGGCCAGCGAGGCGCTGCGCGAGACCGGTGTGCTCGGGCGTATCGCCCAGGATATCCGCAGTCTCAACGAGGAACTGACCGATCTCTACGAGGACATGGACAACCGGGTCGCGCGCCAGACCATGCGGCTCGCGCAAAAGACCGCTTCGCTCAAGATTCTCTACGACGTAGCCGCCGGCATTCAGCAAACCGAGAGCGTCGAGGCTCTGCTGCTACGCTTTCTGCGGGTGCTCAAGGAGATGATCAACGGGCGGGCGGCGACCGTGCGGTTGGTCATGGCCGACGGATCGCGGCGTCTGATCGGCTCCATCGGTCTGAACGACGATCTGGTGCGCGAGCAGGACATGGCCCCGGTGGATCTCTGTCTGTGCGGCACGGCGCTCACGCCCGGCGACATCGTCTGCGACAAGGACGCGCGCTATTGTTCGCGCATCTATGGCCGGCGCATGTTCAAAAGCTCCGAGATCGAGGTGGTGACGGTGCCGCTGGAGCATCGCGACGAACTGCTCGGCGTCTACAGCATCTTCGTCGACCGGCCCGGGGTCACTGCGCGCGAGGACATCATGGATCTGCTTTTCACCGTCGGTCATCACCTGGGTGTCGCCATCGCCAAGCAACGCTCCGACGCCGAGACGCGTCGACTCTCCATCGTCGAGGAACGCAACTCGCTGGCCCACGAACTGCACGACTCGCTGGCCCAAACCCTGGCGAGTCTGCGCTTTCAGTGCCGGATGCTGAACGATTCGCTGGGCGACGCCCCCATTTCCGAGGAGGCCCGCAACGATCTAGCCCGTATCCGTAACGGACTCGACGAGGCCCATACCGAGCTACGCGAACTGCTCGCCAGCTTCCGGGCGCCGCTCGACCGGCGCGGTCTGGTGCCCGCGCTGGCGAAACTCACCAACCGACTCGGTCGCGAGACCGGCGTCCATGTGCTCTTTCAGAACGATTGCCGGCCCTTTGAACTCTCCGCCAGCGAGGAGCTTCAACTCCTGCGCATCGCCCAGGAGACGCTCGCCAACATCCGCAAACATGCCCAGGCGCACACCGTCAGAGTATTGCTGACGCGCGAGTCCGATGGTCGGCACGTCCTGCTGATCGAGGACGACGGGGTTGGATTCAGCACCCCGTCCGATGGCGCCCGTCCGGGCGAGTGCATCGGTCTGTCGATCCTGGAGGAGCGCGCGCGCCGCATCGGCGCGGAGCTGTCCATCGAGAGCGATCCGGGGGAAGGCACCCGTGTCGAGGTCATCTTCGAGGTCAACCGGCGCGCCACGCGCCACTTGCTGGAGCCGGCCCAATGCGCGTCCTGATGATTGACGATCACGCCCTCTTTCGCTTCGGGCTCCAGGAATTGCTGGAGCGGCGCGGCATCGAGGTAATCGCGGTCGGAGACGCCTCGGCCGGTCTGCAACGGGTCGCCGAGACCGCGCCCGACGTGGTTCTGCTGGACATGCGCATGCCGCAGCTCTCCGGTCTGGAGCTGCTGCGTCAATTACGCGCGGCCCATCAGCGCATGCCGATCGCCATGCTGACCACCAGCGCCGAGGAGCGCGACGTGATCGATTCGCTGCAAAGCGGCGCGCAGGGCTATCTGCTCAAGGACATGGAACCGGACGCGCTGATCGCCGCCCTGGGCGAGATCGTGCGCGGACGCACCGTGGTCGCGCCCGAACTCGCCATCGTGCTCGCCCGGGCGGTCCAAAGCGAGGCACGGGTCGCGCAGACCGACAGCGGCATCGCCGACCTCACCCCGCGCGAGCAGGAAATCCTCTGCCATCTCGCCGAAGGTCAGAGCAACAAGAGCATCGCGCGCCGGCTCGGGATTTCGGACGGCACCGTCAAGCTGCATGTGAAGGCGATCCTGCGCAAACTGGACGTGCATTCGCGGGTCGAGGCGGCGGTGATCGCCGTCGAGCGGGGGTTGTGCGAACGGGTGCCGGGGCGGGAGGGGTGACGAAGGGACAAGGGACAAGGGACAAGGGGCGCTATCCCGGATGATTCGCCAAATAAGGCAACGCTCGTTTAGAGGGTGTAGACAAAATCAAACCGTTGTGGTCAACCGCCGCAGCAGGATGCGCGCCTCCGCCAGCCAAACCCAGGTTTCGGAGACCGCTGGCAGACGGTCATGATGCATGATCAATCGACGGGCACGCTCATTCCACGCATGGGTGCGCTCGACAACCCAGCGCTTCGGCAGCGGAACGAAGCCGTCGGCGTTGGCGATCACCACTCGGTCAGGCGCCCCGTCCACGTGCCAGGAGCCAACGCTTTTGTTGGCTGGATGGCGCACGACTTCCACGCGGATCGCGTGGGTCTGCTCGGTGGTTTGGGCAAATTGACCGGCGTAGGCGCTATCGACAAACAGCGTGTTGATCTGGGGGTACTTGGCGGCCGCGTCAGCGACGGCGCCCGAGGCGGCATCGCGGTCCTGAAGATTGGCCGCGACCACGCTCACCGCCAACACGAACCCCAAGGTATCGACCACCAGGCTGCGCTTGCGCCCCTTGACCTGCTTGCCCGCATCAAAGCCGCTCGGTCCACCCTGCGGCGAGCCGCGGGTCGATTGCGCATCCAGCACCGCCGCCGTCGGCGCGATCTCACGCCCCTCGCGTTCGCGCCATTGCCCCCGCAGTCGATCATGCATCTGCTCAAACTTCCCAGCCGCACTCCAACGGCGAAACGTCTTGTAGACATTCTGCCAAGGCGCGAAATCGTGCGGCAGCATCCGCCACGCGCACCCCGTGCGCACCACGTAGCAACACGCCTCCAGGATGCTCCGGCGCGACACGCGGGGCGGTTGACCCCGCCCGCCCGGCATCTCAAAGAGAGCGGCGACCAAGTCCCACTCCGCATCGGTCAGACAACTTGGGTAGCTTTGGTCGGGGTCGTGGCGACGATGCGCATCCGTATACCCATACCGACGCGGCGTTGCGCGCGCTTGCGCCTCGAGACCACTCTCGCCCCGGAGGCGCGTGACGCCCGCCTCCCGCAAGGACTTGCGAATCGTTGCTTCATGAGCCTCGATTCCCGTCCGTGCCGCGAGTTCCCGGGCAATCTCTGACAGCGTGGAGGTCGGGCGATCCGTGACAATTTGACGCAATACCGCTTGCTCCGCCTCGTGAATCTTGGGGGGACGACCAGCTTTCGACATCAGCGCACACCAGCTCAGTTGTAGACTGGTATACAAATAGCAGCTCAATTATTTTTGTCTACACCCTCTTAACGAATTGATAAGAATAAACTTGCTGTCGGTTTTCGCAGGTCATTGACTCATCCGGCCGACAAGCTTATTATTCTCAGCCCTACTTGGCTACGTAGCTCAGCTGGTTAGAGCATCGCACTCATAATGCGAGGGTCGGTGGTTCGAGTCCACCTGTAGCCACCAAAATTTCAACGACTTACGAGCGCAAGGATCGCGCTAGTTCGCCTCAAATTGCCTAAATCGCGGCCTGTAGTGGTACCTGGATTGGCACCTAAAAGAAAAGCGCGCTCTAGGCGGCTCCAGGCTTCCCGCTGCATCGGTGGTACCTGACTGGTACTTACCCACAAAAAATCCGCCTTGAAGTCCGAATGTCGCGCAAACGCAACGGTTGATAGACCGCGGTCGCGTTGCGACTATTCTCAGGAATAGACGCCCCACATCGCCAAGTTAGAGGCAATCATGACGACGATCCGCCCCACGGAGTTGAAGGTTCGTTGCTACGCTGAACGCGAAGCGCCTCGGTTATGGGTTGCTATCTGCTTGGATTTTGATCTTGCCGCGCAAGGCGAGACGCTTGAAAAAGCGCGACGCGTGCTGGACGCCATGATTAACGACTATGTGGAAGACACTTGGGATGGCGAAGACCAGCCCTATGCGGACGCACTCATGAGCCGTCGCGCTCCACTTCGCTATTGGTTGCGCTTCTACTGGTTCACATGGATGCGGCGCCTGAATCGGAAGCATACCCATAGCGCGCACTACCCGTTCAACGAACGGCTACCGCTGTCCCTTGCTCATTGCGCGGGCACTATCCGCCGCTGACGTGCGTTGAGGTTAAGCGCATCCTCCGCAATCTTGGATTTGAAGCACGGCCTGGACGCGGCGGTTCTCATGAGCAGTGGGTAAAAAACGAAAACGGGAAGCGGTATAAAGTCACGGTGGATTGCCCAAAGGCTCCGTTCTCCCAAACGCTAATCGAGTCAATGTCCAGCAAGCGGACATTTCAAAGAAGGCATTTTATGCCGCGCAGAAGAGATAGGCCCACTTCCGCTCCATATCCATCCGTCCCCCACGCAGGAACGCTTCAGCCTCGTACAAGGCGCACGCATCCTTAGCCGCGTTTATATCTGTACCCGGCGCGCTCACTAACGAAACGTGTTAGATTCGCAAACACCCCCTGTCGAACAACGCCTAAATCACGTCTCGGGTATTTTAAAAAGGAATGTCGTCGTCGAAAGGCACGGAGGATGCGCCGCCCTGGCTTCCGGATGCAGAACCGCTCGACGGTGCAGGTGCTGGCGAGGCAGCCCGAGAGCGGCTGCTACCGCCAAGGGATTGATACGAAGGATCGTCGTCGAAGGGGACCGACGAGCCACCCCCTTGACGGCTGTCCAGCATCTGCATGGTTCCATTGATGTCGACGACGACCTCGGTCGTATAGCGGTCCTGCCCGTCCTGTCCCTGCCATTTACGGGTGCGCAGCTTGCCCTCGACATAGACCTTCGAGCCCTTGTGCAGGTACTGCTTGACGATCTCCGCGATCTTGCCGAAGAAGACCACGTTGTGCCATTCGGTCCGCTCCTGTTTTTCGCCGGTATTGCGATCCTTCCAGGACTCGCTGGTCGCGATGCGGATATTGGCCACCGCATCGCCGCTCGGCATGTAACGCACCTCGGGATCGGCCCCGAGATTCCCGATCAGAATCACCTTATTCACGCCTGCCATGTCTGTCTCCCGCTCACGCGACGCGCAAGCGCTGGTTGTCTCGTCAAAAAGAGGGGATCCGTGCCCGAATGGATCGTCAGGCACCGACCGAAAACGTCTGCAATCTTGCCCAATCGAGCGTGCGCCTGTCCACTTTGAGATAGGCGACGCCCTCGTCGATCGCGATCACCGCCTCCCGGACGCCGGGCACCTCCAGCAGACGCCGCTCCAGAGCCAGGATGTCGCCCGCCGTCGGCAGTTCCAGCGCGAGCACATGACGGGTCAGATTCTCCGGCATCGCCATGGTTGCCAGCAGTGCGATCCAGAGCAGCGAGATCAGCGCCCCGAGCAGATAGACGGCATCGGCGCCGAAGCTCCCGTGCGCCCAGCCGCCCAGCAGACCGCCGAGAAAGGCGCCGAGAAACTGGGCGCTGGAAAAGACCCCCATCGCCGTTCCCCGAGCCCCGGCGCGCGCCACTTTCGAGACCAGCGAGGGCAGGATCGCCTCCATGAGATTGAAGACGGCGAACACCAGGATCAACAGCCCGGCCAGCGCCCAGAGCGATTGATGGAAGGCACGGAACCCCAGCAGCGACAGCCCCAGAACCATCACCGCTCCCAGCAGCACCGGGCGGATCTGGCCGAACCGCTCCGCGAGCACGATGAAGGGCACCATGGCGAGGATCGCGAGCAGCACCGCCGGCAGGTAGAGCATCCAGTGATTCAACGGGTCTAGTCCAGCCCCTTCGATCGAGAGCGGCAGCACCACGAAGAGGCTGATCATGGTCAGGTGCAGCAGGAAGATCGCGGCATCGAGCCGTAGCAGGGTCGGATTCGCGAGGACGCCAGACAGTTGATCCAGCACCGGTTGCGCGTCGCGATGGACCATCGAGCGCTCCGGGTCCGGCACCACGCGGGCCAGCACCAGCATGCCGGCCACGGCCAGCAGCGCCGTCAGCCAGAAGACGCCCGCGATCCCGAACCAGCGCGCCAGCGGCGGCCCGATGACCAATGCCGCGGCGAAGGAGAAGGCGACGCTGGTGCCGATGATGGCCATGCCCCTGGTGCGCACCTCGTCGCGGGTCAGGTCGGCGGTCAGCGCGGTGGTCACGGCGGCGATGGCGCCGGCGCCCTGAATCGCCCGACCCAGGATGACCCAGACGATATGGTCGGCCAGCGCGGCGACGACGCTCCCCAGCAGGAAGACCGTCAGACCGGCATAAATCACCGGTTTGCGCCCGATGCGATCGGACAGCAGACCGAGCGGGATCTGAAACACCGCCTGCGTCAGGCCATAGGTGCCGATCGCCAGACCGATCAGCAGCGGCGTCGCGCCGGGCAGGTCATGGGCATAGAGCGCGAAAACCGGCAACAGCATGAAAAGACCCAGCATGCGGGTCGAAAAGATGGCGGCCAGCCCGATGGTCGCGCGGCGCTCGGTCACGGAGAACGGAACCTTCGGAGGGGTGAAGTTCGGTCGATCTGCTGGGGTCACGGTCGACAGCCTTTGCGTCCGGGGGGCGAAGCTCCGCATAATAACAGCTTGGCCTGACCGAGAGCAGGCGCCAAATCCTCGGGCGATGCCAACTGCCAACGCCACCCTGTCCATCGCTCAAGCGAACTCCATCCCCCATGCACACCATCCGCATTCGCGGCGCTCGCACGCACAATCTGAAGAGCGTCGACCTCGACCTGCCGCGCGATCGGCTGATCGTCTTCACCGGCCTGTCCGGTTCGGGCAAATCCTCGCTCGCCTTCGATACCATCTATGCCGAGGGTCAGCGGCGCTATGTGGAATCGCTCTCGTCCTATGCCCGGCAGTTTCTGTCGGTCATGGAAAAGCCGGACTTGGACCATATCGAGGGACTGTCGCCGGCGATTTCCATCGAGCAGAAAACCACCTCGCACAACCCGCGCTCGACGGTCGGCACCATCACCGAGATCCATGACTATCTGCGCTTGCTGTTCGCCCGCGTCGGCCAGCCCCGTTGCCCGTCCCACGACGAACCTCTGGAGGCCCAGACCGTCAGCCAGATGGTCGATCAGGTGCTGAATCTCCCCGAGGGCGACAAGCTGATGCTGCTCGCCCCGGTGGTCTCGGCGCGCAAGGGCGAGTATCAGCGACTGCTTTCCGAGTTGCATGCACAGGGCTTCGTGCGCGCCCGCATCGATGGCGCGCTCTGCGAACTGGACGCCCCGCCCGAGCTGGATCTCAAGAAGAAGCACGACATCGAGGTCGTGATCGACCGCTTCCGGGTCCGCGCCGATCTGGCGTTGCGTCTGGCCGAATCCTTCGAGACCACGCTCAATCTCTCCGGCGGACTCGCCCGGATCGGCTGGATCGACGAACCGGAGCGCCCCGAGCTGACCTTTTCGGCCAAGTTCGCCTGCCCGGTCTGCGGCCATAGCATCCCGGAGCTGGAGCCGCGCATCTTTTCCTTCAACAATCCGGCCGGCGCCTGTCCCACCTGCGACGGGCTGGGTGTCGAACAGTTTTTCGACC
Source organism: Thiocystis violascens DSM 198 (assembly GCF_000227745.2). Taxonomy (NCBI): domain Bacteria; kingdom Pseudomonadati; phylum Pseudomonadota; class Gammaproteobacteria; order Chromatiales; family Chromatiaceae; genus Thiocystis; species Thiocystis violascens. The sequence continues at coordinate 2,715,308 of NC_018012.1, forward strand.
CGGCCAAGGTGGTCGTGCATCCTGAACTCAGTCTCGCCGGCGGCGCCGTGCGCGGCTGGGATCGGCGCAACGCCTTTTATTTCCAGATGCTTCGCGCGCTGGGCGAGCATTACGGATTCGACGCCGAGACGCCCTGGCTGGAACTCAGCGAGCAGGTCCGCTCGGTCATCCTCTACGGCAGCGGCAAGGAGAAGCTCAAGCTCAAACTGCCGCACGAAAAAGGCAGCGCCAAGGCGCAGCCCTTCGAGGGCATCGTCCGCAACATGGAGCGCCGCTACCGCGAGACCGAATCCAACACGGTGCGCGAGGAACTGGCGCGCTATCTCTCGCACCAGCCCTGCCCCGCCTGTCAGGGCTCGCGGCTGAACGAATCCGCTCGTCATGTCTTCCTCGGCGACTCCTTCGGCTCCGCTCGGGATCGGCACAACCTGCCCGCCGTGTCGCGGATGCCGGTCGGCGAGTCGCTGCGCTTCTTCGAGACCCTGGAACTCCCCGGCCAGCGCGGCGAGATCGGCGCCAAGGTCATCAAGGAGGTCGCCACCCGGTTGCGGTTTCTGGTCGATGTCGGGCTCAACTATCTGACCCTGGAGCGCAGCGCCGAGACCCTGTCCGGCGGCGAGGCCCAGCGTATCCGGCTCGCCAGCCAGATCGGCGCCGGGCTGGTCGGGGTCATGTATATCCTCGACGAGCCGTCCATCGGACTACATCAGCGCGACAATGCCCGATTGCTCAAGACCCTGACCCATCTGCGCGACCTCGGCAACACCGTGATCGTGGTCGAGCACGACGAGGAGGCGATCCGCGCCGCCGATCTGGTGGTGGACATCGGCCCCGGCGCCGGCGTGCATGGCGGCGAAATCGTCGCCCAGGGAACCGCCGGGGAGATCGCCGCCGAACCCCGCTCGCTGACCGGGCGCTATCTGTCGGGCGAGCTGCGCATCGCCATCCCGACCCAGCGCACGCCCAACGATCCCGCGCGCCAGTTGCGCATCCTGGGCGCCAGCGGCAACAACCTGCGCGGGGTCGACGTGTCCATCCCGGTCGGCACCTTCTGCTGCATCACCGGCGTCTCCGGCTCCGGCAAATCGACCCTGATCAACGACACGCTCCACCCCTTCGCCGCCCGTCATCTCAATGGGTCCAGTCTCCAGCCCGCGCCGCATCTCGCCATCGAGGGCATGGAACAGTTCGACAAGGTGGTCGACATCGATCAGAGCCCCATCGGTCGCACCCCGCGCTCCAATCCGGCGACCTACACGGGGCTATTCAACCTGGTGCGCGATCTGTTCGCGGCGGTCCCCGAGGCGCGTTCGCGCGGTTACGGGCCGGGGCGGTTCAGCTTCAACGTCAAGGGCGGACGCTGCGAGGCGTGCAAGGGGGACGGGCTCATCCGGGTCGAGATGCATTTTCTGCCCGACATCTATGTCCAGTGCGACACCTGCCGGGGTCGGCGCTACAACCGCGAGACTCTGGAAATCCGCTACAAGGGCAAAACCATCGACGAAGTGCTCAACCTCACCGTCGAGGACGCGCTGGCGTTCTTCGCCCCCGTCCCGGTCATCCACCGCAAGCTCCAGACCTTGATGGATGTCGGTCTGTCCTATGTGCGGCTCGGTCAGAGCGCCACCACGCTCTCCGGCGGCGAGGCGCAGCGGGTCAAACTCAGCCGCGAACTGAGCAAACGCGACACCGGGCGCACGCTCTATATCCTGGACGAGCCGACCACCGGACTGCATTTCCACGATGTCAAGCATCTGCTCGACGTGCTGCACCGCTTCCGCGATCAGGGCAATACCGTGGTCGTGATCGAGCACAACCTGGATGTCATCAAGACGGCGGATTGGATCATCGATCTGGGGCCGGAAGGCGGCGACCAGGGCGGCGAGATCGTCGCCGTCGGTACACCCGAACAGATCGCCACCACTGAACGTTCGCATACTGGACGGTTTCTGGGGCCGTTGTTGGAACGGGGATGGTGAAGATCCTGTCCAAACGCCACCTTTCACGACTCAACCCCGCAAGGAGCCTTCAGGTTCAACACGATGACCACACCAAGTAACCCAATATTTCGCCCTGACAGCGAACCAGGCCACCTTGCCGACACCCGCAACCTTTTACGCAACGAGTATGCGGCTGATCGCCGGCCTTGGGTCGTCGCATACTCCGGCGGCAAGGATTCAACCCTGGTGTTGCAGTTGGTTTATGATCTCCTCTTGGAATTGGGTTCCTCCGCCGATAAACCGATCTTTGTGGTTGCCTCGGACACGCGCGTGGAAGCGCCGAACGTAGAAGAATATCTGGCTGATCGTTTATCGAGGCTATCGAGTCACGCCCGCGCCAATGGTCTGCCCGTCCATGTGCATCGGGTTCAACCGACTCCAGAACAAAGTTTCTGGGGTAACCTGATTGGCAAGGGCTATCCTTCACCGACACGCTGGTTCCGTTGGTGTACGGCGAAGATGAAGATCAAGCCATCCAAGGCGGTGATCGACGGCATCGTGCGGGAACACGGCGGAGTCGTTCTACTCTTGGGAACCCGCCTAGACGAAAGCGCAAGCCGTGCGCAGCGGATGGAGGGGCGCGCCACCAATAGCCGGGGGCTCAATCCCCACGGCGAAATCCCGGACGCGCTCGTGATGACACCGATTGCCGACTGGACGACGGATCAGGTCTGGGAATACCTGTTCACGCACAACCCGCCGCCGTGGGGCGGAACCCACGACTTCATGCTCGACCTCTACCGGCAGGCGAGCGGCGGCGAATGCCCTGTCGTCTTGGATCTCAACACGCCATCCTGCGGGGGGAGTCGGTTCGGTTGCTGGACCTGCACCGTCGTCAAGGAGGACAAGTCCATGCGCGGATTCATCGAATCAGGCGCCGCCTGGATGCGACCCCTCAATGAATTCCGGGACTGGCTTAAAGCGATTCGCGAAGAGACGAGCATGCGGGACGGAGTCCGCCGCAACGACTCCATCGGACCTGGCCCTTTTAATTCGGAGGCGCGTAAAACGATTCTGCGCCGGCTCTTGGAGTTGGAGAAGACTGTAGGCCGCCGACTGATCGAGGATGCTGAGATTGCTTATATTCAGAAACAATGGAGCGACAAGTTCGATGTCACGGATAGCGCGTTGGCAATCGCCAGAGAGTTCGGAAGGGAGGTTGGTGCCTTGAAAATCAAACCTGAAGACAGTTTCAGCGATCTTGCCCTGATCGAGGAGCTAGCCCCTCGCTTCGAGGTCCAGAGTATTTGGGCAACGGATCTCTATCACTTGGTGACCGAGCGTTACCCATCCTTGGATAGCCCGCGCAGCCATCAACAGCTTTTAGACGATGTGATTAAGGTTGTCGAAAACGCCGTACGTCAAGCCGACCGGACCGAGCCGGCCGCATGATCTTCGAAAGCATTCAACTCACAAACCTGTTCTCCTATTACGGGAATCAGGAGATCCAACTCGGCAGTCCCGAGCCAGGCCGTAATGTCTGCTTGATCATGGGACGCAACGGCTTCGGCAAGACTAGTCTCCTCAATAGCCTCAAGCTCTTATTTACCGGCGTTAGTTACGAACCCTTGCGCCGCGCGGTGCAGCGCACGCGCATGCCAACGGTCAAGCAATACGTCGAAGGTGCCGGCAACGATTGGTGGGGCATTATGAACCGACGGGCGCGCAATGAGGGCCAAACCCGTTGCGCTATTCGAGTGGTCTGGAGCGAGGACATTGGCCGCGTCACCATCGAGCGTTCCTGGCGCATCGAAAATGGAGCCTGGGACAACGAGGAGTCCCTGACCGTCGCGACCGCGACCGAGACATTCAAGGACGATGAGGCGCAGGAATTCCTTGATCGTCGTCTACCCCAAGATTACGTGTATTTCTTTCTATTCGACGGCGAACAGATTCAAGAGTTGGCCGAGTCAAAAAGGGATTCGCAACAACGTCAGATGGAGCGTCTCCTTGGAATCGGCGCAATCGATGCCCTGCGTGGGAGCTTGAACCAAGCCATCGGTCGTTGGGAGCGCGACGAGCTTGAACCCCAGGCAAGGGCCGACCTAGAGCGTCTGGAAGGTGATATCAGGGGGACCGAGGCTGATCTCGATTTGCTGGATCGGACCCAGGCGAGCCTGGATCAAGAGATCGAGAACGATACGGACGCCCTGCGACGAAACCGCCGTCGTATCGAGGGCTTAAGCGCCTTCGTTCATCGTCACGACGAAGCTCAGCTAAAAGATGATCGAGCGCGCATACAGGCACAGCGGATTGATTCTCTGGATCGTCTCTCGGCTCAGCTCCCACGGGATGTCGTCCTGCTAACCAATCCCTCCCTGGTCACACGGGCGTTGGAACGGCTCGACCAAGTCCTCGGCAGCGACGCCAATGCCCGTTCACGCGTTTTGGATGTCTTGCTGGATACGCTTCCAGCACGCTTGTTCGACCAGCCAGCATTTCCCGATCCGGACATGCGTGACAGTCAGCGAGCCTACTATCGCTATAAGCTGATGCGCATCCTAGAGCAGGAAGCGGAAGCCACCGGCGACACGCTTGATCCCACATTTGCACCGGACCCCCAAGCGGCAACCGTTGCCCGTGACCAGCTCGCACCCTACGTCCAGGCGGATGCACTGCGCTCCGCTAGGACCGAAGAGTTGCGCCGCCTGCAAGGATTCGCCGCCGAGCTTCGCCAGTTAGAAACAGATTTATTGAACGTCGGTTCGCTCTCGGAAGAGGAACGGGCACGCTATGACCGCTATGTCGTGGAACGCGACCAGTTGGAACAACATCTGGATGCCAAGAAGAAGCGCCAAACGGAGCTTGAGGGGGAATCCAATGGTCTGAAACGGAAGCTGGACGATGCGCGGAGACGTGCCGACCAAATCAGGGCCAAGCTCGGTCAGAATGTCATTATCGAGGATCGAATTGCCACCGCACGGCGTCTTGGCCACTTGTTCGGTGCTCTCAAAGACAGCCGCAAGCAGGAACGAAGGGGGGAATTGGAAGCGGCTATCAACCGCCACTTTCGAGTTCTGATGAGTTCCCATCACCTCATCGACCGGGTGGAAGTGGATGAGGACTTTGGATTGCGTTACCTAGATCAAGAAGGGAATCCCATCGGTATGGGAAACCTTGCGGCAGGCATGAAGCAACTCATGGCGACTGCACTGCTATGGGCCTTAAGCGAGGCATCTGGCAAACAGGTTCCAGTCGTGATCGATACGCCTTTGGCCCGTATCGATCTGGCTCACCAGGAAGGCATCTTGCAGCACTACTACCCCAATGCCGCGGCTCAGGTCATCGTGTTGCCCACAGATTCCGAGCTGGACGCACGTAAACTCAAGCTCATCGCCGGGCACGTTTATCGCGCCTACCGCCTCACGAATCCGGACGGTGAGCACACGATCCCCGAGCCGGTGGCTTTAGCTGATCTGATGCAGGGAGGCTAACCAATGGCCGATCTCTACACCGACGCGCGGGACGAGCAAACCATCGACGATGTGCTTCATGGTCTTGGCACTCCGCGCGCTCCGAAACTGCGCGTCCTGCGCATTGCGCTGGCCCGGTCGTTGCAAATCCCGACGCCACCGCCAGAGGACTTGGACGGAAGCGGTCTGGGTGGCAGCGAATATGCCTTAGCTCGCATCACCGGCGTGGGCCTCGCGGCGGACGAGGAAGGCCGTCAGGACTACGATTTGGCCGTGCGCGCTCTGCTCAGCGTCTACCACGGCGAGGACATGTTCCAGGGCGAGGAGTCTGAGCGGCGCTACCGCCGTTATCTGCAACGCCATGTCCGAAGAGGACTTCAGGAGATCCGTACCACCTGGCGTCCGGGCCATGATTTTCACGGCTACCTCTACCACGAGTTGTTCGTCAGCGCCGCACCGCGTCCGGCACGCACGGATCTGGGGCAGGAGATTCTTGCAGGGCTGCGCGAGATTGGGGTTTCAGCTCAAATTCGCGGGGTCGAGGATGGCCCCCGCATCAGTCGCTATCGCGTCTATCTCGACGACGTGAATCATTATGATCGAGTCAAGCGGGGCCTGGACAAGCTCGGTCTGCATCTAGGTCTGTCTACACGCCAAGGGATACTTCTCCAGGAGGACGAAGACCGGGAGCGGGAGGCGCGAGTGTTGGCGCTTGACGTTCCCCGTCCTCGGGAAACCTGGCATACGGTTCCAGGCGCTCGGCTCCGGGATTGGGCCGTTCAGGCGACCGACGTTCCGACCTTGACCGTCTGGCCGGGGGTGGACGTACTGGGGGAGCCGGTCCATTTCGATCTGGCCGCGGCACCGCACCTCCTCGTGGGAGGCACGACTGGGAGCGGCAAGAGCGTCTGCCTGCATGCATTGCTCTTATCCCTGCTTTGGCGGTTGGGGCCACAGGATCTCCAACTCACGCTGATCGACCCCAAGCGGGTAGAACTGGCCCATTACGCAGGTTTTCCACATCTAATTGGCAATCAAATTATCGAGGATATCGGCGATACCCTTGAGGCTCTGGATGGACTCGTCGAGGAGATGGAGCGGCGTACACTTCTGCTGCGTCAGCACGGAGTCGCGAACCTGGTCGAGGGGCGCGAACAGGGGCGGATCGATCTGCCCTTCGTGGTCGTTGTGGTCGAAGAGTTGGCGGACCTGCTGTTCCAATCCAGAGAGGCCGAGCAACCTCTGGTGCGACTCACACAGAAAGCACGAGCCGCCGGTATTCATCTAGTGCTCGCCACTCAGCGTCCGGATGCCGAAACCTTCAGTGGCTTATTGCGCAGCAACGTGCCAGGGCGGATTGCGCTGTCGGTCCGCACGGCGGCCGAGTCCAAGATTATCCTTGACGAAACCGGCGCGGAGAAGCTGCTTGGTGCCGGCGATATGCTGCTGCGTCCCCAAGCTGGAGTCGCGGCGCGGCGCGCCCATGGGGTGCGTGTCGGCAGCGACGACATCCGGCTCTGCTTACAAAGCGTTCGCGGGAGGTCTCAATGAGCGACATGACTGTCTACGAGTTCCAACCACTTTGGTTGACCCTGGATCGGGTCGGCCCATTCCAGGGATCGCCTTATGAGATCGATTTCACCGACGAAGAGAACCGCCCATGCAACATCTTCCTCTTGATGTCCGAGAATGGGCGCGGCAAGACCACGGTTCTGGACTGCATGACCTTGCTGATGCGGCAACTCGGGGAGGCCGATCCCGAGCGGTTCGGGCATGAGGATCTAGATGAAGGTCGGGGGCGGATTCAGCTCGACGTGCTGACCCGGATCTACTGGCAGGGAAGCGACCATCGTATTGTCCTTTCCCTGTTGGCGGGGGATATTGGCGAGGAAACGTTTCTGAAGGTTTGGGATGACGCGGATCTGAAGCGGCACGGGGCGGAGCGTTGGCACCGGACGGGGTATCGGCAGCGAGTACGCGGCCGGCTGGTGGAAATCGACCGCCGTGACGACCTTGTTCAAGACTTGAGACATACCCTGATCGACGCCAGCCGAATGGCACCGGAAGGCTTCGCCAATTCAACCTTGAGTCTGCCGACGACTCTGTTTTTCCCTGCCTACCGCGACATCCCACCAGTTCTTGGCATCGAGGAACGACCGATCATCCAGCCAGAACACTGGGGCTACCGTTCGGCTCAGGAGTTTGCCGCGCACGGGACTCATTGGACGGAGTCGCTGGACAATCTCCTTGTTTGGCTTGCGTGGTTGAACAATGGCAGCTACGAGGATGCGGTTAAGGCGGTCAACGAGACTGTGTTCGGGAAATCTCCAGACAAATTTCTGGCTCCCGAGATCCGCCGGGTTCCGCCAGAGGCCGTTGTCCATAGCGGGGATCAGACACACCGCTTGGATCGGCTCTCCAGCGGAGAGAAAAACCTGGCTCAGCTCTTCTTGCGGATCGGCGCTCACAGTACCCGCAACACTTGGGTTCTGGTGGACGAGATCGATGTCCACCTGCATGTGCGTTGGCAGCACAAGGCATTGAATTTAATGAAGGAGCAGGTACGTCGACAACCCGGAACAACGGTCATAGCCGCCACTCACTCGATCGAAATTCTGGAGGCTTTTCCGCTCGATATACACGAAGAAGATCTGATCAAGGGTGGTTGGATCATTGAGGACAATCTGCACTGAGGAGATACGTCAAAGGACATGGGTGCGTTCAAGAAGTTGAAGCAGACAGACAAATTGGTACTCAAGCAGCGCGGTGGAGCTGTCGTTTTCCTGGAATCGAATGACGATTTCGAGATCATTGCCCAGCGGTGGTTCTTCAACGAGGGCGAGGACATCTGGTTTCAACCAGCGGACTCCTACGAGACGGGGACTGGCGGTGGTGGCTGTGACGCGGTTATCGACTTGGTCAACGGGACTAGAGCAGATGGAATCAGGGCTTTTGGCATCGTTGATCGCGATATCCTTCTCAACAACCAGAATTGGCCTCTGTGGTGGGAGCCTCGGGACGATGTGTTTCAGGCCGCACGCCCCTATGGCAGTCACATCCGGGTGCTGCTTCGCTGGGAATTGGAAAATTATCTGCTCCATCCCGATGCCATGAAGATAGAGGCGAACGATTCGGCAATGGTCTCGACGCACACCGCCGATTCTGTTTTGGCATCCTGCCTCGAATGTTCCGATGAGTTAAAAAATCGGTCAGCGGCAACCGTCGCTGCGTTGGCCGTAAACCTTTCGCCGCCCGCAATCGGCTTTGGATGTAATCCACTGGTTTGCGGAATCACGCTGATGGAAGATTTGCAGAAATTTTTGACCAAGAAAGGACTCTCCAATGCGGCGCAGGCGATGGAGCAAGAACGCCAACAAATCGACCGGTTCGATGCACCATCCGCTCCGGCAAGAACACGCTGGGAGCATCTGGTTCGCATGTTGGATGGTAAGGCCGCCCTCAAGTACATCAGCCATCGGGCTAAAACCCGCTTTGACGAACGTCGCGCGGGACTCGCCAACCGCATGTTTGAACGCGGCATTGTGCCCTTGGAGGTCCGTGAATACATCAAGGAGTTCAAGAGCGCCATTTAGTTACAGCGGTTCACTGTTGCATGCTCAACCTAACCATTGAGGACGCGCTGGCCTTCTTCGCCCCGGTTCCGGTCATCCACCGCAAGCTCCAGACCCTGATGGATGTCGGCCTGTCCTATGTGCGGCTCGGCCAGAGCGCCACCACGCTTTCCGGCGGCGAGGCCCAGCGGGTCAAGCTCAGCCGTGAGCTTTCCAAGCGCGACACCGGACGCACGCTCTATATCCTGGACGAGCCGACGACCGGACTGCACTTCCACGATGTCAAGCATCTGCTCGACGTGCTGCACCGCTTCCGCGATCAGGGCAATACCGTGGTCGTGATCGAGACGGCAGATTGGATCGTCGACCTGGGGCCTGAGGGCAGCGACCAGAGCAGCGAGATCGTCGCGGGGGCGCATCCTCATGACAACGATCAAGGGCGAAAGGAGCTTGAGATTGACCGAGTGCTGCGCATCGTCGGTTTCGCCGAAACGCTAACGCACGTCATGCGCGCATGCCGCGCATCCCTCTTTCCATTCACATCCGCCGCACACCGACATGCTAGAAGAATCCCCCCTCGCCGCGATCGCGCACGTCATCCAACTCGCTGTCGCGCCAGTTTTTTTATTGACGGGCATCGGTGGCATACTCGCCGTTATGACCAGCCGCCTGAGCCGGATCGTCGACCGCGCCAGGGTGCTGGAGGCACATACTTCGACCAATGCCGAACATCAGGATCGCGTCCAGCAAGAACTGGCGACGCTGTCGCGGCGTGCTAAATTGATCAGCGTCTCCATTGGTCTCTGCACCGTGACCGCCCTGCTGGTGTCCACGGTCATTGCCATCCTGTTTCTCGGTTCCTTCCTGACCTTCGACGCCTCGCTGGCGGTCGCGCTCCTGTTCGTTGCGGCAATGCTCGCCTTTATAGCGGCACTGCTGTCCTTTCTGCGGGAGGTCTTTCTCGCCATCGCCAGTTTGCAAATCGGCAAGCATTAGAGAACCCGGCGGACGATATCCTGGAGATCATCCCCAACAACCGTCATCCGCCACCCGCCAGCCGTCGGTAGAGTTCCAGGTACTGGTTCAGGATAACCGTGCGGCTGAACTCCTCTTCGACCCGTTCGCGTCCGCGGTGGGCGATCCCGCTCATCAGTGCCGAATCCGACAGCGTCTCCCGGATCCCGTCCGCCAGCGCGACGGCATCCTCGCAAGGCACGCACCAGGCATCCTCGCCGTGCCGAACGACCTCGCGCGCGCCCCGAAAGCGCGTGGTCACCAATGGCTTCCCCCAGGCCCAGGCATCCAGAATGACGTTGCCAAAAGGCTCGCCATCCAACGACGGGAAAACCACCAGATCCGCCATCTGGAGATAAGGGGCTGGATCGGATTGCCAGCCGGCCCAGACGAGGCGCGCATCCTGTCCGGATTGAATCGCTTGCTGCCTTAGCGGCACGGCCAGCGGCCCATCGCCGAGCATGATCAACCGCAGAGGGCGACCGGCGATGGTCTGGGGCAGCCGGGCCAAGGCCGAAATCAGATGGGTATGTCCTTTGAAGAGCACGAAGCGCCCCAGGGTGACCATCACCCAGGCATCGTCGGGGATGCCGTGAAGCGCGCGCAGTTGAGCGACCCGCTCCGGCGCGACCGGCCGGGCCTGGTCGGCGAAGTTGTAGAGGTGATAGACCCGCTCGGCCGGCAGTCCCTGTTTGATCATCCAGTCGCAGAGTGCCTTGGTGTTGCCGATCCAGCCGTGGGCGTGGCGATAGGGTCCGAGTTCGTAATAACCGCCGAGCCGGGCCAGATGGATCGCCCCGCCGCGCCGGGACGGATGCGTCAGCCGGGTGGCGCGGCCCATGTAGGTCTGGACGATGTCGGGACGGAGGCGGGCGATGAGTTGGCTGACGGCGCGCCGGGAGAGGGGATCCCAGGTGGTGCGAAACGGCAGACAATGGACCGGAAGCGACCCGAAGTCGAGCCGGTCGGGTCCGCTTCCGCGCCGGATCGCGACCTCGGTGGGCGCGCCGCGCTCGGCGAGCGCCAGACTAAAACGGTGGAACCAGTACTCGGCGCCGCCAAGCGCCTTGCTGGCGACCATTTGCAGTGAGGTTGGGTCGGACATAGGGGGTTTGGTTTCCGGTCGTTCTGAAAAAAGCGTTCTCGTTAGACGACTCGGGAGATCAACTCCCGATACACCGCCAGGTTTCCCTCCACCATCGCATCGAGCGAGAACTCGCGCGCCATCAGCGACTGACCGCCGGCGCCCAGCGCGCGGCGGCGGTGCGGATCGGCCAGCAGCGCGCCGATGGCCGCGCGCAGGGCGGGCACGTCGCCGGGCGGGACCAGCACGCCGTTCTCGCCCTCGCGCACCGCCTCCGGAATGCCGCCGGCGCGACTGGCGACGATGGGCACGCCGGCGCTAGCGGTCTGGAGCAGGGAGACGCCGAGCCCCTCCATCAAGACCGGATGCACGACCAGGTCGAGACAAGGCAGGATTTCGGCCAGATCGTCACGGAAACCAGCCAGTTGCACATGTCCGCTCAGTCCCCGGTCGGCGAGGTGTCGCTGAAGATCGGTGGCGAGCGGTCCCTGACCGAAGAAGCGGACCTGCAGGTTCGGATGCGCTTCGATCAGCGGGGGCAGCGCCTCGATGAGAAAACGATGCCCCTTGCGCGGGATCAACTGGGCGATGACGCCGATCAGCAGCGTCTCTGCCGGCACGCCCAGCCGCGCCCGGATCGTGCCCCGATCACAGGGCCGGGCGTAGCTCTCCCAGTCCACGGCGCTACGCACGATCCGCAGTTTGGACGCGGGCAGACCCTCGCTGACCAACACCCGGCCGATGCCCTCCGAGATCGCGATCACCCGGTCATGGAGCCGATATTTCAGCGCGACCAGCCAGGGCGGCTCGGGGTTGTCGACCCGGCGGGTGTGGATCGCGGGCACGCCGGTCAGCCGGGCCGCCAGACCGCCCATGACATCGGCGCCGATGCGGCTGTGCAGATGGACCAGATCGGGGCTCGTGGCGCGGATCAGCCGGCGCAGACGTACCGCCATCAGCAGATCCGCGTCGCCGTGCATCGGCAGACCGCACACCCGAGCCACCGGCTCGGCCGCCTGAGCCAGCGCACAGCCCTGAGGGCAGGCGAGCCAATTGTCGTGACCGCGCGCGGCCAGTCCGCGCAGCAGATGCAACACCTGAAAGGCCCCGCCATAGAGATGGCGACCGCCCTCGACATGCAGGATCCTCATGATCGGAGCACCCGGCGCGCGGCCTCGATGATCTCGTCGACCTCGATCCGGCGCATGCAGTCGAAGGCTCCCCCGCAGGTCGGACGGCGTTTGCAGGGCGAACAGGGCAGCGGATGATAGAGCACGCGGGCATTGGCGCGGGTCGTGTCGAGATAGGGACAGGTGGAGCCGAACAGCAGCAGACTCGGTGTGTCCAGCGCGATCCCCATGTGCCCCAGCCCGGTATCCACGGCGATCAGCAGGGCGGCCCGGTCGATCGTCGCCGCCGCCTCCAGCAGACTGGTCTGGCCGGCGAGATTGACCAGGAGTCCGTCGCTGGCGTCCTCGATCCGCGCGGCGGCTTCCCGATCCCCTGGCCCGCCGAGCAGCACCGGCGTCAGCCCGAACTCGGACTTGACGCGGGCGGCGAGCCTGACCCAGCGCTCCTCGAACCAGTGTTTCTGAGGGCGGGTCGTGAAGGGACAGAAGACCGCGTAGCCGCCAGCGAGCCCTTGACGAGCGACGATCTCGGCGACGAAGGCCGCTTCGGACTCGCCATAGTGGACCGCCATGGCAAAATCGTCCGTCGGCAACCCCAGCGTTTCGGCCAGATAGAGATATTCCGACCCGATCCGCCGGGCGTCTCCGCCACGCGGCAGGGCGCGCGTCATCAACCATTGGCTCCCCTCGCGCGAGCCGAGTCCGATGCGCTGGCGGGCGCCGGAGAGCCAGGTCAACACCCCGCTCTTGAGCAACCCCTGAAGGTCCAGCGCCAGGTCGAAATCGCGCGCGCGCAGGGTCGCGCGCAATGCGCGAACCCCCTTCAGCAACTCGCCGAAGCGACGCGCGTTCCACAACCGGCGCCAGTGTTGCAGCGGACAGACGATCACCTCGTCCAGATCCGGGTGATGATCCAGCAGGACACGACACTCCGACTGCACCAGCCAGACGATCCGCGCCTGTGGCCAGGCACGACGTAGCGCCGCGATCAGGGGCGAGGCGAAAACGATATCGCCGATGGCGCTGAGACGGACCAGGAGGATGGCGTTCATGGAGCATGGCGCCTGGTAGCGCGTGATTTGAGGCCGAACATGGAGTATGCCCGAGTCGAGTGACGAGTCGGCATGGTAGCATTTAGCAGGCAAAACCAAGTTATAGGGTGACCCGGTGGTCGTGCTCTCGAAGATCGTGACGCGGATCGATGGCGCGCGATTCCTGTCCTGGCTGGCGCATATCCTGCTCGCGGTCGGCGCGGCGACGGTCACGGTCGCCTATTACCGAATCCATGGTCCGGCGCTCCATGCGCTGCTGTTCCTCGGTCTCCTCTGGTTCCTGCTGTCCTGGCGCGGGCGTGCGCGATCGCACCGGGTCGACGCTGACGCGATGCCCGCGTCTCGATCCTTGCCGCCGCTCAAATCGACCACCTCGCTCCTGTCCGCCGTCTTCCTTCTCTACACGCTGATCGCCATTCTGTCGGCTGGCAGCGTCGGCTTCAATGCGGCGTCCCTGGACCGACTCGAAAATTTCAGTTATTTCCTGGGCGGGGTCTTTCTGATCCCCTTCCTGGTCGCCGTCCGGCCGCGTGCGGACTGGTTCTGGTTCGCCATCGCCGCGACCGCGCTGCTCTCGGGACTCTTCGCCTTCTGGGAGATGCAGGCACTCGCGCCGGACTATCGGCTCGCGACCGGTCTGGAGTATCGCGCGGGCGGGAGCAAGGGCAAAGCGATTCCCTTTGGCGACATCGCGACCCTGGCGGCGGTCTTGAGCGTGCTCGCCGCCTGCGTCTTTTTCCCGACCCGGCGACGCCTGGCCTGGCTCTTCGGACTCGCCGCGCTCGGCGGGGTCTATGCCAGCCTGGCCTCCGGCACGCGGGGCGCCTGGATTTTCTTTCCGACCGCGCTGGTCGTCATCGGCCTCTATCTGCTCCAACAGTATCCGATCTATCGACGCGGGATTTTGCTTGGCATCCTGGGGCTAGCGGTTGCCGGAGGCATCGCGCTGATGCAGTCGGAGTCGATCCAGGAACGCTTCGCCAGCGCGCTGTCCGAGGCGCGGGACTATGTCCCCGGCGAAGAGGTCGGGATCGGAAATTCGCTGGGCGAGCGCTTCGAGATGTGGCGGGCGGCCTGGATGGCCTTTCGGGAGCGTCCGGTGCTGGGCATTGGCGTCGGGCAACTGAACGACTATTTTCAACGGATGGCCGACCAGGGATCGATTTCCAGCGCCATCGCCGAATTCGACCAGGGCGCCGGGCATACCCACGCGCACAACGATTATCTGCATGCGCTCGCCACCCGCGGGCTGTTGGGGCTGGCCTCGCTCCTGCTGCTGTATCTGGCGCCGCTGGCCGTGTTCGTCCGCGCGGCGTTCCGCGCTCAGGAACATACGACACGCGGACTGGGCTATGCGGGCATCCTCGTGATTCTGGGGTATCTCCAGTTTTCGCTGACCGACTCCATTCTGCTGATGCGCATCACCGCCGGGTTTTTCGTCCTGCTCTGCGCCTGGCTGCTGGCGTTGAATCCGAGCCCCACACCTTCACCTTGAGCTGAGGTTATTCAGCGTCTCCGACCGGTCATGAATAAAATCCATCTGACGTTGCGAAATCACATGGCCCAGGGCGGCGGCTTTGGCGATCCAGGCGATGCCGAGATTCTCGTCTTTTGGCAGTCCATTTCCTTCGACAGAACAGATGCCCAGCAAATTCATGGCATCCGCATCATCATGCTTGGCCGCGAGTTCCAACCAACCAATCGCCCCTTCGGGTTTGCCCTGGGATAGGAACAGCAACGCCATCGCGTGTTGCGAATCGGAATCCCCGGCATCGGCCTGTTCCAGCACCGGAAGATCCTCGGGCGCGAGCGCAATGCACAGGTGTGGCGCGATCGCCTCGAACGGGATCGTGGAGCGTCTGTTGGAGGTTTCATTCTTGACGATGTGGCCCGCAAAACGTCGCCAAACCGTCCGTTCGCTCCACCCGGTCAGGGTCATGGTGGCGGCAATACTCATGAGCATGGCGCATCTCTCGGTCGGGTACGTTGGGGAGTTTGATGGTGTCATTTTAACGTGGCAGAGGGGTTTGGTGGTGCCATCGAGAGAGTTGGTAGTGCCATCGCGGGATTTGGTCGTGCCAACGCTTAAAGAGCAAGGGTGTCGGCGGCTTGATCCTGGGATGCGTTCGATCTTTATCGGTCACGCGCACGTCATGTCGTCGTGCGCGCCAGCAAAAAATACCCTTTCAGATCAATAATATCGTCGAGACGATAGCGAGAAGGATGGACTGACGGGAGGCGCGCCCGAGCGATTGGCATACGGAATGCCTTATCGGGATCGGGAGACCTCGGAAGGGCAGCGGTACAGAGTCAGGCCCAATTGGCCTCCCCGCTCAGACGGTTTCATCATCCATTGCGGAGAGATTCATGAAAAAGTATCAACAAGGCTTTACTTTGATCGAACTGATGATCGTGGTGGCGATTATTGGGATTTTGGCGGCGATTGCGTTGCCAGCGTATCAGGATTATATGGTCAGGGCTCGCGTCACCGAAGGTTTGACGGCTGCATCTGCTGCAAAGGTAAATGTCGTCGATGTGCTAGCTTCCGGTAATCCAAGTGCTGCTGCTGGCTATGGAAATGGTTACACAAGCCCAACGGCAACGGAAAATGTCACCAGCGTTGCGATCGCTGCTGGTACGGGCGTTATTACCGTGACCATGACCGCTGCGGCTGGCAACGGAACCCTGACACTGACACCGAATGCACCATCTGGCACCGCCCTTCCTGTTGGTACAGCCGCCTTTACTCCTCCGGGTGATTCCGTAGCGTGGCGCTGCGGTGCTGCCGGTGCTACTTCTACTTTTGCTGGCTTCACTGCCGGTACGCTTCCAGCACGCTTTGCGCCTTCCGCGTGTAAATAGCCGGGTAGCCAGCGTAGATACCGTCTTTCCTGTCAAGCCGCTTTCGTATAATCGGCTTGGTACGGTGTCCGGTTTTTGAGAACGCCGAAGCACAGATGAACGAGTTTGCGCATCGCGGCACCGAGGTCGGCCATTTTAGATTTGCCGCGCGCCAACAGGCGTTCGTACAGGGCTTTGACCTGTGGGTTGTAACGGATCGCCACGATGGCGGCCATGTACAGGATGGCTCGCACCCTGGACGGCCCGGCTTTCGACAGGCGCGGGCGCCCGTGCACGGAGGTGCCGGATTGGCGTTCGATCGGCACAACACCCAGGTACGCGGCGGCTTGTTCGGCGCACTGAAAGTCATGTTCGCGCAGGACGACGAGGAGTTGAGCCCCGACCTTGTGTCCCACGGCGGGAATGCTGGTGAGCAGTTGCAGGTCGGCCTTCAGGTCCGGATGGCGATCCGGATGCGCGTCGATCTCGCCTTGCAATTTAGCGAGTTCCTGCTCCAGGAAGGCGATGGTGTCATCCAGTGAGGTCAGGACCAGCGCCGGCGTCGTGGTCATCGCCACGGTGTCACGGCGATTGCGTTCGCGGCGCAGATCCTCGGCGAGCGATTGTTGGCGCAGCAACAGCGCCCGCAGTTCACGGACGGCCGGCGGCGGAGGCTCCCAGGCAGGTGGATTGACGAGGTGGCCGAAGCGGGCCAGCGTGAAGGCATCGATGCCGTCGGTCTTGGTGCGCACCGCCAAACCCCGCGCAAAGTCCTTGATCTGCTTTGGATTGACCATGCAGACCCGGATGCCAGCGGCGTGTAGCGCCTCGGTGACGGCCTCGTGATAAACGCCCGTCGCCTCCAGGATCACCTGCGCCTGTGGGCGCTCGACGTCCTGGCGAGCCAACCAGTCAAGCAGCGTCGCGATGCCTGCGCGGGTGTTCTCGATGACTTTGGTTTTCTGCTTGCCGTCCGCCTCGCGCAGCAGACAGAGGTGCAGTTTCGCTTTCGAGACATCAATGCCGAGAGAAATCATGTGACAACCCTCCGACGATGGAACCGTCACGCCCACTTGCCTGGTGCATGCAGGGTTCGTCCCTTGGATACCGTTCAGTGTCAGTGCTGGCGTGAGAGAAGAGACCGAGGGCTTGATCTACCTCACAAGGTCGATGCCTTCAGGATGGGTGCAAGCTGCCTCGGTCTCGTGCGATGGGAGCTAACCATCACGAGGTTCAAGATACAAGGATGGGTAGAACGGCCATGGTATGACATTGACAACTGGCACGGACGCCGCTTGGCCGTGAAACCCATCGACCACCGCGCCATCGCTTGACCAAAACGCCCCCGCGACATCGGGGGCGTTTTGCGTTAGCCGGGTAGCCGGGTAGGGTACGCATTGCGTACCTTACACCTCGCAAACGGCACGGATGCCGATTGGACAAACGGGTTGATCTAACCGATTGAACCGCCGCGTTTCTTCCCGAAACGCGGCGGTTTTTCGATGCGCCGAATGGTACTTTGGCTATGCCAATTCGATCAGCGGCAATGCCTGCGCCGATAGCCTCGGGAGACCCAACAGTTTCAGCCAGCGTAGGATGCGTAGAACAGCCATGGTACTGCGCTGACGATCGGCACGAACGTCGATGAGCCGTGAAACCCATCGAACCACAGCACCACGCCTGACTGACTTGAACGCCCTCGGGAAACCGGGGGCGTTTTTTATGGTGCAATTCTGATGACTTGGCGCGGGGTTCGGTGGTTTCGCTGCGCTCTACCCTTGTGGCTACCCAACCGGGTTGGAGTTACACTGATCGCCTGACCCATGACGCGGGCAAAATGCCATGCCAACCATCAGCATGTTCTACGGCATCATCATTCGGATGCTGTTCATGGATACGCAACAGGATCATTTGCCACATCTTCATGTTGAATACCAAGGTAAACGAGCGGTCATCTCCATTCCGGAAGGAAACCTGCTGGAGGGTGATCTTCCGGCTAAAAAACTGCGCCTGGTACAAGCTTGGGTCGCCATCCATGAAGACGAATTGATGGCGGATTGGGCATTGGCGGTGAATGGCGAGCCTGTGTTTCCGATTGATCCTTTGCGGTGAGGTATTGACGATGATCGAGGTCAATTCCGTTGAGACGATTGCCGATTTTGGGTTACTGCTCACCTTTACTGGAACTGGGGGTGAGCAGCGGCGTTTCGATATGCGTGCCTATTTGCACTATCCGGTCTTTCGTCGTCTGGAAAACCCAGGGTATTTTTCCTTGGCACGGGTTGATTATGGCACCGTCACTTGGCCGGGCGATATCGACATTGCACCCGAAACACTTTACGAGTGGTCGATACCGGTATAGCCAGCGTGGATGGGTGGAACGGCCATGGCGCGACGTTTAATGATTGGCACGGACGCCGATTGGCCGTGAAACCCATCGAATCACGGCACCACGCCTGACTGATTGTCGGCGCGTGGGTTCTACATGGCTAACCCGCCCGGTTGGCAACCGGGCAGGGAGTCACGGCGGGAGCTAACCATCACGAGGTTTAAGATACAAAGGTACGCATCGCGTACCTTACACCTCTCAAACGGTACGGATGCCGATTGAACAGCAATTCTCAGTATGACCTGATGAAGCAAAAAACCCAGATGAACCAGGTGGGCAGTGAAGGGTTTCCCGTTCGTCCTGAGTCCTGAGCGGAGCCGAAGGGTCGAAGGATGAACGGGAAACCCTAAGCCTCTGAGCGTGAAGCCGTTCATGGTTCGACAAGCGCACCACGAACGGCTTCAGGCTGCCTTAGCCCTGCTTTCCGGGCAGAGAAGGCGAAACGGTCAGGCTCAAACTGAGAATTTCTGACGATTGAACAAACGGATTGACCTGACCGATTGAACCGCCGCGTTGCTTCCCGAAACGCGGCGGTTTTTCGATGCGCCGAATGGTACTACTTTGGCTATGCCAATTCGATCAGCGGCAATGCCTGCGCCGATAACCTCGGGAGACCCAACAGTTTCAGGTCGTTGGTATAGAGCGTCGCTTGCAAGGGCTGGGCAGTTGCCGCAATGATGGCATCCGGTCGCTTCAGCCGATGCACCTGACGCAACGCAATGGCGGCCTTCTTGATTTCCCGGTTGAGATTGAGGTTCCCTCGGTTTTTCGTCTTCCAAGGGAGTGTGCTCATGCTACCCGTTTTTCTCTCTGCTGAGCGTTGAGCCAGTCTTTCAGAAACTGGACCGGCGAGTGGTCACCGAGGGTCGAGTGCCGCCGCTTGCGATTGTAAAACACCTCAATGTACTCGAAAGCCGCGGCCTTCATCGCTTCCCGCGTGGCGAAGTGCTCGCCGAAGACCCGCTCGTTCTTGAAGCTGTTGAACCAGCTCTCGGTGGGGGCATTGTCCCAGCAGTTGCCCTTGCGGCGCATTGAACAGACCATCCCGTCTTCGGTCAGCTTGTCCTGGAAACAATGGCTGGCGTACTGGCTGCCCCGGTCGGAGTGATGCATCAGGCCGGTGGCTGGCTTGCGTCGGAACCAGGCCATGGTGAGCGCATCGGTGACGCGATCGGCGGTCATGCGCGGCTTGAGCGACCAACCAACGACTTCGCGGTTGAACAGATCCAGCACGATGGCGAGAGACAGCCAGCCTTCATCGGTCCACAGGTACGTGATGTCGGCGGTCCAGACCTGATTCGGGCCACTCGGGGTGAAATCACGCGCGAGCAGGTTATTGGCGACGGGCAGGGCGTGCTTGGAGTCCGTCGTGGCCTTGTAGCGGCGCTTGTGGCGCGCGCGGATGCCGTTCTCGCGCATCCGTCGCTCCACCCGTTCTTTGCTGGCCGGAAAGCCCCGTGCATGCAGCTCCCGCAGCAGGCGTGGACTGCCGTCGGCGCCCTTGACTTCGGCGTGGATCGCTTGAATCAGGACGATCATTTGGAGATCCGTGAGCCATCGGCGTTCCGGGTGGCCACCGCGTTTCCAGGCGCGATAACCGCTGATGCTGACCGCCAGCACCCCACACATCGCGACCAGGTCGAACGTCGGGCGCTGCGCGTCAATCCAGGGCAGACTGAACAGCGCATCCCTCGCGAAGCCTGTCCTGAGCGCAGCCGAAGGGTACGCCGTCGCTTTTTTTAAGATGTCGACCTCGCGCTTGAGGCGGATCACTTCCGCGCGCAGACGCGACAGTTCCATCTCCTCCGGCGTCACCTTCCGGGCGCCAGGGTCATCAAGCCTGCCCGCATCGGATGCCTTGACCCAGTTGCGTCACGTCTGCTCGACCAGCCCCATCTCCTTGGCCACGGCGCCCACGGTCTTGCCATCCTTGACGCGCTTGACCGCCTGTTCCTTGAACTCGGTGGTGTATTCCGGTTGCGGGATCTTCTGCATCATCGTCTCCAGTGTGAACGTCAGTTTACGTCACCCTTGGAAGACGAAATTTCAGGGGAACCTCAGATCGATGATGGTCACATTGCTTAAAAAATCGCGGATCGCCGCCTCGTCCACGGCATTCAACGCGGGATACGACAGCAATTCCATTTCCGTGATGACCGACACGACGACCGCTTCAGACGGTAACGCCTACGCCAGACGACCCGCGAGAAAATACAGTGCCACATTCGTGTCCAGTAAAGTCTAGCCGGGTAGAGACCCTCTTTCACGTCAAGCGGTGGTGACTCTGGCTCCTATTAGGCTCCAGCGTCGCGTCACCGGACACGCACCGCTGGAGCCGTGCGTTTGCTGTGTCACAATACGCGACCGCGATACGCCACCCGCTGTGACACCCGCGCACGGTGACAGTCGAGCGCGATCACCCGACTTGAGTCAAACAAAAAGTTTTACTAAAGTAGGATTTGCGCAAACAGGAGAAACCCACATGCTTCAGACCCTACGCAAAGCCGGTGGCTCGCTCGTGATGACAGTGCCCAAGGCCTTTATTGACCAGAATGCACTGGGCGAAGGCTCCCAGGTTGAGCTGCATCTTCTTGGCAGGACCATGACGGTCGAAGCGCCACCCCGTCCGCGTTACAAGCTGGCCGACCTGATCGCCGAGATGCCGGACGGTTTGCCGCGTGTCGACGGTTGGGATGACATGCCCTCGGTCGGACTGGAGAACGACTGATGGCGTACCTGCCGAATCGTGGCGACATCGTGCATCTGGATTTCGACCCTTCCGCCGGCCGCGAAATGAAAGGCCCGCACTTCGGTCTTGTCGTGAGCGGCAAGGTCTTCAACCAGCAAGGGCTGGCGATGATGTGCCCGATTTCCCAAGGTACTGCGGCGGCGGCTCGCACCCATGGCACCGTGGTGACGCTGATGGGAGCGGGAACGGCGATCCAGGGAGCCGTTCACTGTCATCAATTGAAGTCACTCGACTGGCGTGCGCGGCAGGTCCGCTTCAAGGAGGTTGCGCCGCGAGAGATCGTCGATGACGTCCTGGCCAGAGTCGAAGCCATTCTGTTTGATCGATCCGCGTAGCTGCGAGGGTACGCATCGCGTACCTTACGTCTCGATCGGCACAGACGCTGATTTGCAGCGTTGATCCCGATAGAAATTTTCTCGGAAATCACCTTGGTCACGCCGCGCGTCAACCATCCTTCAGCAAATTCCGCAGATCGAGGATCGTGGCATTCACCCGCGAGATGTAGGAGGCGATCGTGAGCGAGTGGTTGGCGAGGATGCCGTAACCGTCGCCGCTCAGGATGATCGGGCTGGCCATCGGCCGGATGGCGCCGCGCAGATCGCGCGTCATCCGCTGCACCAGCGTGAGGGCGCCCTTGGCCTCCAGAACGTCCCTGAAGTCGACCTCGATCGCCTCCATGATGTGCAGGAGCGCCCAGCTATAGCCGCGCGAGCAATAGAAGACGTCGTCGATCTCGTTCCAGGGCGTCCGCGTCTCGTCGAGAGTCGCGTCGAGCGACTCGGTCGGCGTCCGTTCCGCGTCGCCAGGATTCGGGGCCAGCGCAAGCGCCAGCGCGGGATCGGCGACGCTTGCCCGCAAGCGGCTCCCCTGATGTCCCAGACGCTTTTCGATGACGTTCAGATAACTCGCGAGATTATCCGCCCGCGCGAAGAAGTGCCCCGCCCCGCCCGACTGGCGGTTCAAGGTATCGAGATAGTTCTTCAGCGACGCGATCCCCTTGCGATACTCATCCTCGGCCGTTGGGAGGATCCAGGAGTTCGGATCGATCGCGAAATGCAGGTCGGCCTGTTTCAGATCCTCGTTTTCGTAGGATTGGCTCTGGGAGCGACTGAAATCGTTGCGCAACGAGCGCACGAAGTCGCGCAGCGCCATCATGTTTCCGCACTCCCAACTCGGCATATTGTCGAGAAACACGCCGGGCGGGGCGATGTCGTTGTAGAGGAAACCGCCGGGTTTATCGAGCAGGGTCTCGCCTATCCCGATCGCGGTCGCGACGAGCGCGCTGCCAGGAACCCGGTCGCCCGACTGGATGGCCGATTCATCCGCCACCCCGGAGAGATCGAGGGTCGCTGGCGGTCGGTTCCAATAGAAGGCCAGCCCCAGAACCACGAAGACATAGAGCGCGAACGCGGCGCTCAAGACACGCAGGACGCGACCGAACCCTGACCGCCGCTCCCCGTGAAGGGGTCGCGGATGCTCGGTCGATTCAGTGTCAACGGGAGATTTGCTGTTCATCGGTTCCAGGCTCCTTAGGTGATTTACGGGAATGACTTTACCGATTTCCGTTCGTCCTGAGCTTGTCGAAGGACGGGCGGAAATCGTGCTCCGAGGCCGACATTGCATCCGTTCATGGTTCGACCAGCTCACCACGAACGGATGCAATGTCACCACGAAAGTGGGTATGAACTTTTCCGGAAATCGCCTTGTCCAGAGGCATTGGATCGGCGGGTGCAATGAGGCACGGGCCGGCTCCGCACCGGGATCAATCAGATTGTCGAATAATTCAATATGTTATTGATTCCTGATATGCGGCGAACTGACAATTTGCAATTTCCCGATAAATCCCGCGTTTGGCCAACCGCGCCTGGCGACTGACCCGTTCAGCTCCCGGCGATCCGATCGTAATACCGCGCCCGGTACAGCAGCCGCGGGATGGCGCCATCGGTGAAGCCGGTGCGGGTGTGCAGGACATTGTTGCTGATCAGCCCCCAACCCGCTTCGAGCCGCCCGAGAAAATGCCAGGGCGAGTCGGTGTGCAGAACCTCCTTGAGACAGGCGACGGCCGCCGCGGTCAAGGGATCGTCGCGCCAGACGATATTGCGCGCGCGGTTGGTATAGCGCATGTGCAACCGGCCATCGGGGCGGATCGAGAACACGGGACCGGGTTGCTCGGGGCGCAATTCCTCGCCGTCGACACGATTGGCGGGAATGGTCATGCAGTCCGGGTGCATCAGGGCGCGGATGAACTCCGGATCGCGGTCGCGCACCAGAATGTAGACGATCTCGTGATCGAGCAGCGCGTTTTCGCCGCCCAATTCGGCGGGATGAACGCAATGCAGCAGGAGTCCGTTGATCTGGCGCTCGGGGCGGTTGTAATAGCCGTCCGTGTGCCAGGCGATCGGGCGGTTGGAGTAGGGGATATAGTTTTCGTGCCGGGCGTCGGTCTGGACGGTCAGCGAGGTGATGGCGTCCTCGTCGGCACCAGGGTTGTGGTCCAGACGATGCAGTCCGAAACTGGCACCCAAAGCAGTCGGGATGGACTTATCCGGATCGTCGCCGGTCGCGCCCACATAGATCGCCATATTGGCCAGCCGACAACGCTCCAGGATGGCGGCGTGCTCGACCGGGGTGAGTCGGCGCGGGTCGCCGATCTCGACGATCAGCGCGCCCAGATCGGTGGGCGCGGCGGCGAGTTTGCGCTCGCGCCATTGTTGGTAAGCGACATCGTCGTTGAGATCAAAGGGTGAATTCGACATGGGTCTAGTGTCCTCCTGGCGATTCTGGAGAATGCCGCGCTGGATGGCGCGGCGATAAAGATGGAGACGCGAACGGGGTCCGGGCGCAACGGCATTGACGCCTATCGCCGACGCTGGGCAAGCGCCAGCCAGCCGGCAACCGGCTCGCCGCCCTCGCAGCGCGGAACCACCCGCTCCAACGTGAGGATGGCGAAACCCGCCTGCGCCAGCGTGGCCTCCAGATAGTCCCTGGAATGGGCATAGCGTCCGTGATGCTGCAATCGATAGTCGCCGGACTCGCCTTCCGCCAGCGCTTCCACCGTGAAGCACAGATGGCCGCCAGGGCGGAGCGCATGCGCCGCGGCGCGCATCGTCTCGTCGAGTTCGCCGAAGTAGACCAGGGTGTCCGCGGAGACGATGAGATCGTAGCCAGCGGCGCGTTGCCACAGATCGGCGGTCAGTTCCGCCTGCCGCAGCGTGTCGTACAGGGTGCGGGCGCGGGCCTTGTTCAGCATCCCGCTCGACAGGTCGACTCCGGTCAGACGGCTGGCGAAGGGCTTGAGCAACGGCGCGCATAAACCTGTTCCGCAACCGGCATCCAGCACCTCCAGGTTGGCCGTCGCCGCGCCCAGGCAGGCCGCGACCGCCTCGGCCAGCAACTGAGGGGCGCGGTATTCCAGATTGGCCAGCCTGGCATCGAAGCGTGCTGAAAACGCGTCGAAGACCGATTGCACATAGGCGTCGGACGCGCGTGGCGGAACGCCCTGTCCGGTGCAGGCGGCCAGATGGTGCACTGCCGTGGGATGGTCGGGCTCGTCCGCCAGCCACTCCCGATAGACCTTCGCGGCCGCGTCGAACTGCCCCGATTTGCAATAGGCGTACCCCAACATCTCGCGGCTGGAGGCGCTGCGCGGCTCGCGGACCAACGCCTCGCTGGCCTGCTCGACCGCTTCCTGGATCCGTCCCATCCGGGAGTACAGTCGCGCCAGATTATTGCGGGCGTCGGTGAAATCCGGCGAGAGATCGAGCGCTTGGCGCAGATAGCGCTCGGCCTCCTCGTACCGACCGAGTTCCTTGCAGAGCACCGCGAGGTTGTTGAGTGCGTCCGGACGGTCCGGATCGAGGACGAGCGCCTGGCAGTATTGCCATTGCGCCGCCTCGAAACGCTCGTTGTCGAGCAGGAGATTGCCCAGATTGCTGCGGAAGCCGGCATGATCCGGTCGCAGGTCGACCGAGTGCGACATGAGGCGAATCGCATCCTCGTCACACCCTCGCTGATGCGCCATGATGCCCATGAAATGCAGCGCGTCCGGGTGGTTCGGTTCCAGTTCGAGGACGCGCGAATAGATCTTGTAGGCGTCTTCGTGATGTCCCGCGTGGTGCAGATTCATCGCAAGATCCATGGCGTCATCGATCGAGAGCGGCTGAGTCAGGTCGAGTTCAGGCTGTTCTTGAGTGGCGTTCATGTTGCAAAAACCGGCAAGTGTGAGCAGGAACCCATAAGGGCGAATCATGCCGGCGCGAGCGAGTCGGCAGTCAGCCGCCAGCCGCAATTCTCAGTTTGAGCCTGACCGTTTGCCTTCTTTGCCCGGAAAGCAGGGCTAAGGCAGTCTGAAGCCGTTCGTGGTGAGCTTGTCGAACCATGAACGGCTTCACGCTCAGAGGCTTAGGGTTTCCCATTCATCCTTCGACAAGCTCAGGACGAACGGGAAACCCTTCACTGCTCACCTGATTCGTCTGGGTTTTTCGCTTCATCAGGTCATACTGAGAATTGCTGCAGCCGCCAGCCGCCAGCCGCCAGCCGCCAGCCGCCAGCTTGATTAAATCGAAGACCTAACCATCGCGCCTCGCTTGCGAGGTATCGCCCAGCGGGAGAAGGCTTCGATCAGCGAAAACCTCGGAAAACCAACGGCTGGAGGCTGGCTGCTGACAGCTCTTTAGGGACCGACCAACGCGAGCAGCACGCCCGCGGCGACCGCCGAGCCAATCACGCCCGCCACGTTCGGCCCCATGGCGTGCATCAGCAGAAAATTGTGCGGATCCGTTTCCTGCCCAACCTTGTTGGCGACCCGCGCGGCCATGGGCACGGCGGAGACGCCGGCGGCGCCGATCAAGGGGTTCACCTTGCCGCCCGTGACACGGTACATGACCTTGCCCATCAAGACCCCGGCAGCGGTGCCGATGCAGAAGGCAAGCGCCCCGAGCAGCAGGATGCCGAGCGTCTCCAGCGTGAGAAACTTGTCCGCCGACAGCTTGGAGCCGACCGCCAGACCCAGCAGGATGGTGACGATGTTGATGATCTCGTTCTGGGCCGCGCGGCTTAGGCGCTCGACCACCCCGGCTTCGCGCAGCAAATTGCCGAAGGTCAGCATCCCGATCAATGGGGCCGCCGAAGGCAGCAGCAGGGCGCACAGGATCAGCACCACGAAGGGAAACAGGATGCGCTCCAAGCGCGAGACCGGACGCATCTGCTCCATCACCACGGCGCGTTCCTTGTGCGTGGTGAGCGCGCGCATGATCGGCGGCTGAATGATCGGCACCAGCGCCATGTAGGAATAGGCCGCGACGGCGATGGCCCCGAGCAGATCCGGCGCCAACCGCGAAGCCAGGAAGATGGCGGTGGGTCCATCCGCGCCGCCGATGATGGCGATGGACGCAGCCTCCTTCATCGTAAAGTCGAACCCCGGCAGCCCGTTGAGCAAAACGGCGCCGATCAGGGTCGCGAAGATGCCGAATTGGGCCGCGGCCCCCAACAGCAGCGTGGAGGGTCGCGCGATCAGCGCGCTGAAGTCGGTCAGCGCCCCGACCCCCATGAAGATCAGCAGCGGAAAGGCGCCGCTCTCGATGCCGACATGATAGACCTGTCCGATCAGGCCATCCGGCCCGCCGATCCCGGCAATCGGGATATTGCACAGCAGCGCGCCGAACCCGATCGGCACCAGCAGCAGCGGCTCAAATTTCTTGACAAGCGCCAGATAGATCAAGAGGCAGCCGACGCCCATCATCAGGGCCTGGCCCCAGTCCAGATTAGCGATCCCGGTGGAGAGCCAGAGTTGTTGGAGTTCGTCCATCGCGGTCAGCCCAGGGTGAGCAGCGGGGTGCCAACGGCGACGGTGTCGCCTGACTTGACACAAATGTCGATGACGGTGCCGGCCGTGATCGCCCGGACCTCCGCCTCCATCTTCATGGCCTCAAGCACGACCACGACGGCGCCGGCCGCGACCGACTGACCCTCGTTCACCATGACCTTGACGATGGTGCCAGCCAGCGGCGACGCGACGGGGCAAGTATCGGATCGGGACGCCGCCACGGGCGCGACCGCCTGCCCCAGCGGGTGCGGCGAGTCGATGGCACCCTGCGGCGAGACGTTGACATCATAGGCGCGGCCGTTGACCTCGATGCGATAGCGCTCGGGACCGGTAGGCGTCGTCGCCGGCGCGCTTGCCGCCGCGACGGGCGCGGCGGGCTTGTCCTCGATGGTCCAGGGCGGCGGCTCGAAGGCCGCCGGGTTGCCGCGATTCTCGATGAATTTCAGGCCTACCTGCGGGAACATCGCATAGATGAGCACGTCGTCGACGGCGTCCCCGACCAGATCAAGCTTGCGCTCGCCGGCAATGGTCTCCAGCTCTTCGGTCAGTCGCTCCAGCTCCGGGCTCAGGTCGTCCGCCGGGCGGCAGGTGATGGGTTCCTCGCCGTCCTTCAGGATCCGCGCCTGCAGATCGGCATCGACCGGCGCCGGGGTGGCCCCATAGGCGCCCTTGAGCACGCCGGCGGTCTCGCTGGTGATGCTCTTGTAGCGCTCGCCCATCAGCACGTTGAGCACCGCCTGACTGCCGACGATCTGCGAGGTGGGCGTCACCAGCGGGAGATAACCCAGTTCCTTGCGCACTCTCGGAATTTCTTCCAGCACCTCGTCGAGACGGTCCCCGGCGCCCTGCTCGCGCAACTGGTTCTCCATGTTGGTCAGCATGCCGCCGGGCACCTGGGCGACCAGAATCCGCGAGTCCACGCCCTTGAGCGCACCCTCGAAACGGGCGTATTTCTTGCGGACCTCACGGAAATAGGCGGCGATCTCTTCGAGCAGCAGCAGGTCGAGCCCGGTGTCGCGCGGCGTCCCCTGGAAGATGGCGACCACCGATTCGGTGGGCGAATGGCCGTAGGTCATGCTCATCGAGGAGATGGACGTATCCACCATGTCGATCCCCGCCTCGGCGGCCTTGAGGATGGACGCGGTGCTGAGTCCGGTGGTGGCGTGACACTGCATCCCGAGCGGGATCGCGCAGGTCGCCTTCAGGCGAGTCACCAGTTCCTCGGCGACATAGGGCCGCAGCAGTCCGGCCATGTCCTTGATGCAGATGGAGTGACAACCCATGTCCTCCAGCCGCCGTCCCATGTCCACCCAGTAATCGACATCGTGCACCGGACTGACGGTATAGGACATGGTGCCCTGGGCGTGGGCGTCCGTGGCCAGGGCCGCGTGCACCGCCTGTTCCAGATTGCGCAGATCGTTCATGGCGTCGAAGATCCGGAACACGCCGATGCCGTTGACGGCGGCGCGCTCGACGAATTTCTCGACCAGATCGTCGGCATAGTGGCGATAACCGAGCAGGTTCTGTCCGCGTAGCAGCATCTGCTGGGGCGTGTTGGGCATCGCGGCCTTGAGTTGGCGCAAACGGTCCCAGGGATCCTCGCCCAGATAGCGGATGCAGGCGTCGAAGGTCGCGCCGCCCCAGGTTTCCAGCGACCAGTAGCCGACTTGGTCGAGCTTTGCGGCGATCGGGAGCATGTCCTCGATACGCATGCGGGTCGCCAGCAGCGACTGGTGGGCGTCGCGCAGGACGACATCGGTAATACCAAGAGGAGAATTCTGTGTCATGGCTTCATTTCTGTCAGTGTGCAGGACCGGACGTACTCGACGCCTGGAGCGGACGTGATCGATGGGGTTCGGGATGATTGGCGGGGGCGGACGCTCGGACCTCAGTGGTGACGACGGTAACGCGCGACGGCGGCGGCGATGACCGCGATCAGGTCGTCGGGCGCGGCGGATGGAGACTGCGGTTGCGCGGTAGCGAGCGCCGGCGTCTCCTCTGGCGCCAGGCGCAGGATCAGCGTGGACATCAGGCGCAACACGCCAACCAACAGCAGCAAGAAGGCATAAACAATGCCCATGCCGATGACCATCAGGCGCAGACTCTCGATTAATAACGCACTTTCATTCATGCTCTAAGATCCCATCGGGAAAGCCAATCGGCTCGGATGCCGCAAACCCGCGAGCGTAACCGTGATGAGGGCAATCGGCAAGGTTTGGCGGCGTCGCTGGCGGGCGGTCGCCCTGAGCGGGCTGCTCGTCGCGCTGGTCGTGGGCAGTCTGATCGGTGTCGCCGCGCTCATCGTTGCCACCGAACTCCCCGACTCCAACCCCGTCGTTTCGACCCTGATGCTCGACCGCGACGGGCGTTTGCTGCGTCCCTTCACGGTCGCTGGCGGGCGTTGGCGTCTGCCGGTCAGTCTAGATCAGGTCGATCCGGGTTATCTCGCCATGCTGCTGGCGGTGGAGGATCGGCGGTTTCGCACGCATGCTGGCGTCGACCCGCGCGCGCTGCTGCGCGCCGCCGGGCAATTGCTGGTCAATGGGCGCATCGTCTCCGGCGGCTCCACCTTGACCATGCAGGTTGCCCGACTGCTGGAGGGCGAGTCGACCCGGCGCCTCGCCGGCAAGCTGCGTCAGATCCGTCTTGCGCTAGCCCTGGAACGCCGGTTGGACAAGGACGCCATCCTGACCGCCTATCTGACGCGCGCGCCCTATGGCGGCAATCTCGAAGGGGTGCGCGCCGCCGCGCTGGCCTGGTTCGGCAAGGAACCGCGCCGTCTGAGCGCCGCCGAATCCGCCGTGCTGGTGGCCCTGCCCCAGGCGCCGGAGTCGCGTCGGCCCGATCGCGATCCGGCCGCCCTGCGTCGGGCGCGCGACCGAATTTTGGAGCGCGTCCACCGTCTCGGCGTCATCGACGACATCGCGCTGGCCGCCGCGCTGCGCGAACCGGTGCCGACCCGGCGGCGGCCCTTCCCGATGCTCGCCGCCCATCTGACCTGGCGTCTGCATCGGGCGCACCCGGAACTGACCAGCCAGCGCCTGACCATCGATGCCGGGCTCCAGCAACGTCTGGAACGCCTGGCCGCCAACCGCGCGCCAGCGCTGGGCACCAAGGTCTCGCTCGCCCTGCTGGCGGTCGACCACGTCACCGGCGAGGTGCTGGCCTCGGTCGGCTCGGCGGATCCGTTCGACGACGGGCGACGCGGCTATATCGACATGACCCGCGCCCCGCGCTCGCCCGGCTCCACGCTCAAACCGCTGATCTACGGCCTTGCCTTCGAGGACGGCATCGCCCATCCCGAGAGCCTGATCGAGGATCGCCCGAGCGGCTTCGCCGGCTATGTCCCAACCAACTTCGACCGCCAATTTCAGGGCACGGTCAGCGTGCGCCGGGCTCTGCAACTCTCGCTGAATATCCCCGCGATCCAGCTTCTCGATGCCGTCGGGCCGGAGCGTTTGGCGGCACGCCTGCGGCGCGCCGGCGCCCGTCCGCTGTTGCCGGACCGCTCGCCGCCGGGGCTCGCCATCGGGCTGGGCGGGGTCGGTCTGACCCTCGCCGATCTGGTGCGGCTCTATGCCGCCATCGCGCGGGGCGGAACGGCGGTCGCGCTGAAAGAGCGTCTGCATGGAACGCAAACGGAAAAGGCGCTCGGGGTGCCAGCCGATGTGTCAGCAGTGACTCAGGGACCGCCGGTGCTCGATACGCGCGCCGCCTGGTCGGTCGCCTCCATCCTCGCCGGCGCGCCAACCCCGATGCACACCCCGACGGGCGGCATCGCCTTCAAGACCGGCACCTCCTACGGCTACCGCGACGCCTGGGCGATCGGCTTCGACGGTCGTCATGTCATCGGCGTTTGGACCGGGCGCCCGGATGGCGCACCGGTGCCGGGTCTGGTCGGTCTGGATGCCGCCGCGCCCATCCTGTTCGACGCCTTCGCCCGTCTGGGTCCGCGCGTCCCGCTACCGTCGGCGCCGCCCGGCATCCTGTCCGCCGCCAGTGCCGCCGCGCTGCCGCCGCCGCTGCAACGGGTGCGCGATTCCCGGCAGGCCAGTGCATCGGATGCGACAGACCCTGTCCTGGAGATCGCCTATCCTCCATCGGGCGCTCGGATCGATCTCGGACTGGCCTCGGGCCGAGGTGCCGAACTGGTGCTCAAGGCGCGCGGCGGCACGCCGCCTTTTACCTGGTTTGCCAATGGCTTGCCGATCCCGCGCGCGCCCTTCGACCGGATCGCCCGCTGGACCCCGGATGGCCCCGGATTCGTCGTCATTTCGTTGATCGATGGCCGGGGCGCAGCAGCGCGCGCGACGGTGTTTCTGGAGTGATTCTAGGGTCGCTTCTGGCTCAGCGTCGATTTGATGCTTCGGATTAAGATTTGACTCCTATCAGAAAAGCGGCGAGCGACAGTAGAATGATCGGAAGATGGAATACCGCAACGAAAACACGAAAAGCTGTTTTACTGGAATCTTACATGGATTTTCACGCCACCTTTCTACGCGCGCGCATCGGGATGAATCCATTCGCAGGCGCTCTACCATCGCAACGGCATCGCTTCAGATCCATCTGCCTCGGCGCAACCCTGTTGTCGATGGCCAGTGTTGGACAACCTCGGGAAAACCCGGAAAACGACAGTCAACTCAACGACCTGCTCGCGCTCCTGGAGAACGAAACCGAGCTGGCGACCAAAACAGGCATGAACGCGAATTTCATCCCCGGCATCGCGACCGTCCTGAACGGCGACGAACTGCGCGCGCGCGGGGCGCGCACCGTCTGGCAGTCGCTGTCGCTGGTGCCCGGCATCGCGCAAGGGCTCGAAATGACCGGCGAGCGCCAGATTTTGAGCCGTGGCGTCGGTTTCGGCTATGCCTCGGGCAATGTCAAGATCCTGCTCGATGGCGTATCCATGAACTCCACGCTGCTGGCGACCGCCAACGCGGTGCTCGACATCCCGATCGAGCAGATCGAGCGGATCGAGGTCATCCGCGGCCCCGGCTCCTCGGTATACGGCGAGTATGCCTACGCGGGCGTGGTCAACATCGTTACGCGCAAACAGGCGCGCACCCTGCATCTTCAGTCCGGCGAGGACGCGGACAGCGGCGGCGGTCTGATCTGGAACTGGCATGACCCCCGGCGGGATCTGACCTTTTCGGTCAACCTGGCCGGGCTAGAGGGCGACGGCGCGGGCGTGCGGGTCGCGGAGGACGCGCTCCACGCGACCGGCGAACCGGAACTCTCGAACGCGCCGGGGCGCTCCAACGAGGCCCATCGCTACCGTGGACTCTTCGCCAACTTGCAATGGGGCGACACCTTCGCGTCGGTCAAACTCCTGAACGACGACTACGGCGATCATTTCGGGATCAACCATTTTCTGCCGCCGCCGGACCAGAATCTCGCCTCCAGCAATCGTTCTCTGACGGCCGAGGTCGGACACCATGTGCGTTTCTCGGAGTCGCTCGACGCGCGCCTCCGTCTGGAGGCCTTGCAACACGAGCGCGACCGCAACGATCTCTACGTCTTTCCGGCGACGTATCTCGGCGACGCGCCGATCCGCATGGATCAGGACTATCGCGAAACCCGCCTGCTGGCCGCGGCCGATCTCCACTGGCGGCCCGTCTCGGAGCATGCCCTGCTGTTCGGCCTGGAGGCCAGTCAGGTCGAGGTCGACCAGGCGAGTTGGGAGTGGAGCGGTCTGCCGTTCGAGATCCCCGCGACCTGGTTGGATCTCGCTCGCGAGCGGCACATCCTCAGTGCGATCGCGCAGGATCAGTTTCGCGTCAGCGAGCGGCTCACGTTGACCGGGACGCTGCGCTATGACGATTACAGCGACGTGGGCGCCTTCCTGAGTCCACGCCTGGCCGCCGTGTGGCGGATCGATCCCGCGAACGTGCTCAAATTCCAGTATGCGCGGGCCTTCCGACCGCCCACCTTTTATGAACTGGAATATGCCGCCTGCCCGTCCCTGGACGCCAGCGAGATCGCCACCTACGAGCTGGGCTACATCCTGACCAAGCCCCAGTGGGAAGGGCGTTTGACCCTCTTCCACTCCGACCTGACCGAGCCGATCGCCTTCGACGAAATCGGCGGGGAAGGCTATGTCAACGGCGCGGATGCGCGACTGCGTGGGATCGAGCTGGAATATGTGCATCGACTCGGCGCCAGGGTCAAGCTCGATGCCAATCTCTCCTATGTGGACGCCACGCGGCCCGCCACCGGCGAGACGCTGACGGGCGGCGCCAGCCTGCTCGGCAATCTGGCGCTGCTCTGGAAACCGCAAGAACGCTGGACCGCCGCGCTGCAACTGCGCTATGTCGGGGAGCGGCAGCGACAGGATCTCCCCGGCCGCAAAGCGATCGATCCCTACGCCCAATGGGATGGCACCCTGAATTACCGCGCGCCGATCAAGGGGCTGTTCGCCTCTCTGGGGATCAAAAACCTGACCGATGCGGACATTCGCTATCCCGATCAGCTCACCAGTTTCGGCGGGGTCGATCTCCCCTATCCGGACGGCTACCCGCGCCCCGGCCGGCGCTGGTGGCTGTCGGTCGGCTACGCCTTCTGACGACGCCCGCGCCGGCCATGAGCCTCATCGCCCCCGCGCTGGCTCGGTCGCTGTGGCTCGGACTGTCGCTGTGCCTGCCGCTGTGGATCGGAATGCCCGTGGCGCGCGCCGAAACCTCGGCGCTCTGGCAGGAGGACGCGCAACGCCTGCGGGTGGGACTGAAGCTCTTTCCCGCCTGTCTGGGCGCGCTGGAGTCGCTGGACGACGTGCTCGCCCAGAACGACTCGCTGCGGGTGCTGGTCGTCTACGAAGGGTCCGATGCGCCCGCCCGGCAGGCCGTCTCCAGCCTGGAGACCATCGACCGGATTCGCGGCCATCCGCTGCGCGCGAGCATCCTGTCCGCCAGAGAGCTTGATCAGGGTTCCGGCGGACTGGCGGCCGGGATCTTCATCGCCAGCGTCGGATTGGATCCACGTCGCTTGCGGACCTGGTCGGAACGTTATCGGATACTGGTGTTCTCGCCCTTTGCCGGCGCCGTTGAGGAAGGCGCCGTGGCAGGCATCTATGTCGCCGATCGCATCCTGCCGCACATCAACATCGCTCAGGCACGACGGGCACACATCCGCTTCAAGCCATTTTTCCTTCAGGTAGCCCGGCAGTATCAGGATGACTGAAACCACCTTCGCCGCCACCCGACCTCTATCGCCCCGGTTCGAACGCAACCTGGCGCTGATCTTTGGTCTGCTCGGCCTGATACTGACCATCCTAATTGGCCTGCACTGGTCTCTGGTGCTGGAGCCAACCTTGCGCTCGGAGGCCGAGAGCCGTTCGAGCGCGCTGGCACAGGCCCAGGCCCAGGGTATCGAGAAGCTCCTCGGCGGCGATGTCGCCCTGGATCGCCTGCAGATCGAATTGCAAACCGCGCTGGACGCCATCCTGCTACTCAAGGATCGCTCCACCGGGGCACCCTTCATCCGCGGAATCAAACTGATCGTCGACTATGATCTGATCGGTGTACCCAGCGGAAGTCTCGACGTGGCCCTGGGAGAGGACAAATGCGCCGACTGTTTCGTCGCCCAGATTCCCCTTTACCATCCGCGAAATCATCAGCTCGTCGGGATCGCCACCTGCTACTCCAGCCCGCAGTTTTTGGAGCAACTGGTACGCGATGTCCGGATCAAACTGCTTTGGCTCGGCGGAACCATCCTCGGTCTGATCGGTTTCGCCTGGTGGGAAAGCAATCGACTCCTGCGGCGCCTGGGCGAAAGCGAGTCCAATCTGCGCAATATCTTCGAGGCGGCGCCCTTTCCCATGATGCTCATCGAAGCGGATCAAGGCGGATTGCGCCAGATCAACCGGGCGGCCAAGGCGTATCTTGCTCTGAGCGAAGACCAAAACGGGCGCTTCTCCAGCGAGTCCTGGCGTGCGCTTCATGCGTCGGGGCTGCCGAATCAAGAGGAAGAACCCCGCGAAATGCCCATCCTCGACGTGGACGGAACCCTGCGGTGGGCGTTGGTTTCGACGATTCCACTGCGTTTTTCCGGCGCGCCAAGCCGGCTGATCTCGCTGGTTGACGTGTCCGACATGAAAAAAATCCAAGATGAGCTGCGCGCGGCGTCTTTCACCGATAGCCTCACCGGACTCTACAACCGGCGTTATCTTTTTTCGCGGTTGATCAGCGAGATCGATCTGGTCAACCGCTATGGCCATCCGCTCTCCGTCATCCTGTTCGACCTGGATCACTTCAAAAGCATCAACGACAC
Source organism: Thiocystis violascens DSM 198 (assembly GCF_000227745.2). Classification (NCBI taxonomy): domain Bacteria; kingdom Pseudomonadati; phylum Pseudomonadota; class Gammaproteobacteria; order Chromatiales; family Chromatiaceae; genus Thiocystis; species Thiocystis violascens. Next base: position 2,750,641 of record NC_018012.1, read on the forward strand.
CTACGGGCACGGGGTCGGCGACGAGGTCTTGATCCAGATTGCCGTCGTGCTCCGCGCTTGCATTCGCGAAGTCGACGTGGCCGGACGCTACGGAGGCGAGGAATTTCTCGTGATCCTGCCGCACGCGGACGCTGCGAAGGCCAAGGATATCGCGGAACGAATCCGCATCACGCTCAAGACGTTGAAGTGGCCGCAGCCACGCCTGCGGGTGACCGTGAGCGCGGGCGTCCAGGAATACAGCGTCGAGAGTCTCGACGAATTCGTCGAGGCTGCCGATCGCAAGCTGTATCAGGCGAAAGAGGGCGGGCGGGATCGGGTGGTTTAACCTAACCCGGATTTCTCACCGCAAAGACGCAAAGGCCGCAAAGGATTGAATCAAGGATGTTTGGCGGAAGCTTGGCCGAGGCTGGCTCGACCAGGAGACAAGCCGCATGGAAATCTTCAAGATATTGTTTCCTTTGCGTTCTTCGTGCCTTTGTGGTGAAAAATCCGGGTTAGGCAATTTCCGGGAAAATTCTTACCAAATGCGACCGCCGACAACCTGTCGGCGGTCCCAAGGGTCGACGCAAAACCGTCAGCCCTTCATCGACGAGAAGAACTCGTCATTGGTCTTGGTCGCCTTGAGTTTGTCGTGCAGGAATTCCATCGCGGCCAGCTCGTCCATCGGATGCAGAATCTTGCGCAGAATCCACATCTTCTGAAGCTCCGCCGGCCCCATCAGCAGTTCCTCGCGACGGGTGCCGGAGCGGTTGATGTTGATCGAGGGGAAGATGCGGCGCTCGGCGATACGGCGATCCATATGGATCTCCATGTTGCCGGTACCCTTGAATTCCTCGTAGATGACATCGTCCATGCGCGAGCCGGTATCGACCAGCGCGGTGGCCAGAATGGTCAGACTGCCGCCTTCCTCGACATTGCGGGCCGCACCGAAGAAACGCTTGGGCCGTTGCAGCGCGTTGGCGTCCACGCCGCCAGTCAGCACCTTGCCGGACGAGGGCACCACCGTGTTATAGGCACGCGCCAGACGAGTGATCGAATCGAGCAGAATCACCACGTCGAGTTTGTGCTCGACCAGCCGCTTGGCCTTCTCGATGACCATCTCGGCCACTTGAACGTGACGGGTCGCCGGCTCGTCGAAGGTCGACGAGATCACCTCGCCGCGCACCGAACGGGCCATCTCGGTGACCTCTTCCGGGCGCTCGTCGATCAGCAGCACGATCAGATAACAGTCCGGGTGATTGTGCCCGATGGACTGCGCGATATTCTGCAACATCATGGTCTTGCCGGCCTTGGGCGGCGAGACGATAAGCCCGCGCTGGCCCTTGCCGATGGGCGCCACCAGATCGATGGTGCGCGCCGTGATGTCCTCGGTGCTGCCGTTGCCGATCTCCAGCGTGAGCCGCTTGTTGGCGAACAGCGGGGTGAAGTTCTCGAACAGGATCTTCGACTTGGCGTTCTCGGGCCGGTCGAAGTTGATGTCGTTGACCTTCAGCAGCGCGAAATAGCGCTCGCCGTCCTTGGGCGGACGAATCTTGCCGGAAATGGTGTCGCCGGTGCGCAACGCGAAGCGGCGAATCTGGCTGGGCGAGACATAGATGTCGTCGGGACCGGCGAGGTAGGAGGCATCGGCGGAGCGCAGAAAGCCGAAGCCGTCCGAGAGGATCTCCAGCACGCCGTCGCCGGAAATATCCTCGCCCCGCTTGGCCTGGGCCTTGAGGATGGCAAAGATCAGATCCTGCTTGCGCGAGCGTCCAACGCCCTCGATTTCCATGGATTGAGCCAGGGCAACCAGCTCGGGCACTGGCGTTTTCTTCAGTTCGGTTAGATTCATCGCGATTTTCGTTAAGGACAGAGGTCGTGGCTGGTCGGCAGCGCCCCGCGAAGGGCCGGAGTCGCGCGGGAAGGCGACTGAAGGGCGGCAGCTTACCGGAGAGAGGGCGCCCGGTCGGGCGCCCCGCGTTGGTTTGTTCCAGGCGGTTTCGTGAAAAACACGCGGGTCTTGTCGGCGCGTCGCTTCAAAGATTGCTGTCGATAAAGGCGGTCAACTGCGACTTGGACACCGCCCCAACCTTGGTCGCCTCGACCTCGCCGGCGCGAAACAGCATCAGCGTCGGAATGCCGCGAATGCCGTAGCGCGGCGGCGTGCCGGGGTTTTCGTCGATATTGAGCTTGGCGACCTTGAGCCGGCCCGCGTATTCCCCGGCGATCTCGTCGAGCACCGGCGCGATCATCTTGCACGGCCCGCACCAGTCGGCCCAGTAATCCACGAGCACGGGTTCGGGGGATTTCAAAACCTCTTCTTCGAAAGAGTCATCGGTCACATGGACGATGCTATCGCTCACTGAAGTTATCTCCCATTTTTATTTTGCATTGAGTTGTGTGAAAGGCGTGATGACCGGCCAGTGAAGGCGGCGCGCGGATCGGCTTGAGGGGCGGGCGGGCGGATTGGCGTTGATAACAGCCCTTGGGTAAGATGCTATTTGATCCAAAGCGCAGACAATTTGCAAGCCTTGCCCGTTCGCGAGGCTCATGGCCTCAACGATCGACAATCCCGACAGCCAAATTTCATGACAGATAAACATCTCACCCAGGTCCGTTTCGACGGCTTCGACCTCGACCCGCGCATCCTGGCCGGCCTCGCCGACGCGGGTTTTTCCCGCTGCACGCCGATTCAGGCCGAAACCCTCCCGATCGCCCTGGCCGGGCGCGATGTCGCCGGCCAGGCCCAGACCGGCACCGGCAAGACCGCCGCCTTTTTGCTGGTCGTCATGCAGCGACTGCTCAACACGCCGCCACCGCCGCCGGGACAGATCAGCCATCCACGGGCGCTGATCCTGGCGCCGACGCGCGAACTGGCGGTGCAGATTCACCGCGATACCCTGCTGCTCGCCACCCACACCGGGCTACGGGCCGGGCTGGTCTATGGCGGCACCGGCTATCAACAGCAACGCGACGATCTGGCCGCCGGGGTCGATATCCTGATCGGCACGCCGGGACGCCTGATCGACTATCTGAAGCAGAACGTCTTCGATCTCAAGGCCATCGAGGCGGTGGTGCTCGACGAGGCGGACCGCATGTTCGACCTCGGATTCATCAAGGACATCCGTTTTCTGCTACGCCGGATGCCACCCCCCGAGTCGCGGCTCGGCATGCTGTTCTCGGCCACGCTCTCCTATCGGGTGACCGAACTCGCCTACGAGCACATGAACCGCCCGCAACTGATCAAGATCGAGACCGACAAGATCACAGCCGACCGCGTGCGTCAGTGCTGTTACATGACCTCCAACGAGGAAAAGATCCCGCTGCTGATCGGACTGGTGCGCGGCTGGAAGGATGCCCGCATCATGGTCTTCGTCAACACCAAGCGCGAGGCGGACCGGGTCTGGGGCTATCTGCAGGGCAACGGCATCAACACCGCCGTCCTGTCCGGTGACGTGCCGCAGAACAAGCGTCTCAAGCTGCTGCGCGATTTCACCGAGGGTAACCTGCCGGTGCTGGTCGGCACCGACGTGGCCGCGCGCGGTCTGCACATCCCGGACGTGACCCATGTGGTCAATTACGACCTGCCGGAAGATCCCGAGGATTATGTTCACCGCATCGGGCGCACCGCGCGCGCCGGCGCTGCCGGGGACGCCATCGGCTTCGTCTGCGAGACCTACGCCTTCTGTCTGCCCGATATCGAAACCTTCATCGGTGCCAAGATTCCAGTTTTTCCAGTGGACCCGGCGCTGCTAGCCGACGTGAATCCGCGCAGCCGATTGCGTCCGGCCCGCGAGGATCGTGAAGAGCGGCGCGACGGACGCGGTACCCGTAGCGCGGCGCCCGCGCGTGGCGAGCGGACCAGGCGCGAGGGTCCAGGCGCGCGCGAGGAACGGAGCCGGGCGTCGACGCCAAGGCGCGCTTCCGAAGCCAAGCCAACGGCGTCGGCCAAACCCGCCGAAGCGACGGTGCCAGTCGCCGCGCCGGTCTCGACACCCGCGCTGACGATCGCTCCCGACATCCAGTCGACCCCGCCCGCGTCCGCGCCAACGCCTCCCACCAGGGTCCGGCGGCCGACATCGACCCGTCCCAAGGTCGAGCGAGCCGCCTTGACCAGTCGGCCGCTCTCCCCGGCGCAACCAAAGCCCGAGCCCGCCCCGGCCATCTTGACCGCGCCGGTTGCGGAGCCCAGCTCGGAACCAGTGACCGGCGTTGACGAAACCAAACCCAAGCGCCGCCGGCGCCGGCGCAAACCGACCGAAGGCGGCGCGGAGGAGCAGCAGGTCAGCGCGAATCCGCTGCCGGAGACCGTGGAATAAAACTCCGTGGCACGATTCGCACATCAGCCGACGATCATCTTCGCCCGCGTTAACGAAACGGAGAGTATCGATGGCCACGATCAGCTTCAGCATTCCCGACGACGTCAAGGCTGCCTTCGGCCATGAGTTCTTGGGCCAGGACAGACGCGCCATCGTGGCGCGACTCATGCGGCAAGCGGCTGAAGATACCGCGCAACGACGCGGGCGCGAGGAAGCATTCCGCCTGTTGACAGAACGCGCTTCCAGCGCCGACCGCTCACCAGCAAAGCAATCCTCGCGGCCCGCGCGATCGGCCGTCCGTGATGGTTCGTCCTCGACGCGAGCGTCGTCATCAAATGGTTGCTTCAAGATCATGCCGTCGCCTTGGAAAGCGACGCAATCCTCGTGACCGCCGATGACCGCTACTATCGCAAGGCGGAGGATCTGACAGCGATCATGCACCTGAAGGATTGGCGTCCGTCCTACTGACGGGCAGCAACTCCGAAAAATCGCCAATGGCCAAAAATTCGCTAACCGACCGGCGCGGACCTTTCGAGTCCGGTTTCACCACTGCGATCAACCAGCGAAAACCGAATGACTTCGCGGCCCGCAAAACGCTCAGGTTGTCGTCGACGAACAGCGTGTGCTCGGGATCGAAGGGTTCGATGGCCTGGAGCTTCGACCAGAAATCCGGCGCCTCTTTCGCGACCCCCAAAGCGTGCGCGGACAGGATGCGCTCGAAATGACCGCCGAGCCGGGTGCGTTCCAGCTTGAGGCCAAGCGACTTCTGATGCGCGTTGGTGACCAATACGCGCCGCTTGCCGAGCGTCGCGAGCGTCTCCAGAAAATCCACGACATGCGGATGCACGGCGATCAGATGTTCGACCTCCTGCTTGAGCAGGAGGATATCCAGCCCCAGTTCGCGGCTCCAGTGATCCAGGCAATACCAGTTCAGGGTACCCTCGATCTCGCGATAGCGCGGCAGCAGTTCCGCCGTGGCCACCTCGACGGATAACCCGCGCGCCTCGGCATAGCGGCGCGGCACATGCTCCAGCCAGAAATGGTTGTCGAAATGCAGGTCGAGCAGGGTGCCGTCCATGTCCAGAAAGACGCTGTCGATCCGGTTCCAATCGATCATATTCTTGACCTCGGGATGTCGCGCATGCCTCCAAAACCCAAAATTCTTGACCGCCGTCTGGTCGCCGAGAGCCATTTGTTTCGGATCGAGCAGGTCGATCTGGAATTCGCCAACGGCAGCCGCCGGACCTACGAACGCATCCCTGGCGGCGCCGATTCGGTGATGATTGTACCCATGCTGGATGCCGAAACGGTGCTCCTGATCCGCGAATATGGCGCCGGCACCGATCGTTACGAATTGGGTTTCCCCAAGGGCGTGGTCGAGCCGGGCGAGGAGCCCATCGCCGCCGCCAACCGCGAGATTCAGGAGGAAATCGGTTATGCCGCCCGCGAGTTGCGCATCATCGACCGCGTGTCGCTGGTGCCCGGCTATATTCAACACCATAGCTTGATCGTGCTGGCTCAGGGGCTCTATGCGCAACGCCTGCCGGGCGACGAGCCCGAGCCGATCGAGGTCGTGCCCTGGCACCTGAGCAACCTGGACGCACTGCTCGCCCGCGACGATTTCGACGAGGCGCGTTCCATCGCCGCGTTGTTTCTGGCCATGCGGGCGTTACGGATCTGAGGTATTTTCAGAAAAACCGATCCCCGTGAATCTCCGTGGTGGCCATCGCCTTCACCTCGACGACAACAGCACTGGAAACTTCGCATGTCATCCTTACCCACCTTCGCGGCGCTGCTGGTCTGCCTCGTCGCCGCCTGGCCGCTGCCAACCCTGCTGGCCGCGACGCCCGAGCCGTCAGCGGACGAAGCCTACAGCTTCGACGACTTCCCGCGCGAGGAGGTTCTCGTCTACCCGGACTGGTTCAAGCAGAGCTTTCTGGATATCCGCGCGGACCTGGCCGAGGCGGTCGCAGCAGGCAAGCAAGGGCTGATGGTCTATTTCGGACAGAAGCGCTGCCCCTACTGCCATCAGCTCATGAAGGTGAATTTCGGACTCTCCGACATCGTCGAATACACCCGCCGGCATTTCGATGTCGTCCCCATCGATATCTGGGGGACCGAGGAAGTCGTCATGCTCGACGGCGAGACCCTGACCGAGCGCGCATGGTCGCAGCGCGCGGACAGCGACTTTACCCCCGCCATCCTGTTTTATACCGCGGACGGAACCATCGCGCTGCATCTGCGCGGCTATTACCCGCCCTATCAGTTCCGCGCCGCCCTGGAGTATGTCGCCGACGGGCATTACCAGCACGAATCCTTCCGGGACTATCTGGCGCGCGGCGAAGACCGCATGGTGTTCGACCCCGAGGATCTGAACGAAGAGCCCTTTTTCACGCCCCCGCCGCACAATCTCGACCGCCGTTATCCGGCCGAGCGTCCATTGGCGGTCTTTTTTGAGCAGGGCGACTGCCATCCCTGCGACGTGCTGCACGGCCAGGCACTGAGCGCGCCCGCCATTCATCGTCATTTCAGCGAGTTCGACAGCGTTCAGTTGGATATGCGTTCGGCGGCGCCAGTCATCACGCCCACCGGCCAGCGCACCACGGCGCGCGACTGGGCCGCCGAGCTTGGCTTGTTCTATGCCCCGGCGATCCTCTTTTTCGACGAACAGGGCAAGGAACTGCTGCGAGTCGATTCGGTGGTCGGTTTCTACCGTCTGCGCAACGTCCTGAACTATCTCGCCAGCAAGGCCTATCTGACCGAAAGCTATGGGGCCTGGCGGGTATCGCGGGCGTTTTGAGAGGATCTTGGCGGATGGCGGTATAGAATGCGCGTCATGGTTCCGCCCGTCATCCGTCACGAGATCCGCCCATGACCAAGCCCGCCACATGCTCCACCCAATCCGCCGGCGTCCTCGCACTCCCGGTCCGCAAGCGCGGCCTGGAGGTCATCCACGACCCGCTGCTGAACAAGGGCAGCGGCTTCCCGGACAGCGAGCGCGCCGCGCTCGGTCTGCGCGGACTGGTTCCGCCGCGGACGGTCGGCATCGAGGATCAGGTCGGACAGGCGATGGAGAACGTCCGCCGTCAGCAGAGCGACCTCGATCGCTATCTTTATCTGGAGAATCTGCACGATTGCAACGAGACGCTCTATTACCGAGTGCTGTTATCCCACCTCAACGAACTGACGCCAATCATCTACACCCCGGTGGTCGGTCAGGCGTGCAGCCAGTTCGGACATATCTACCAGCGCGCCCGCGGCATGTATTTCAGCTCCGCAGACGCCCGGCATTTCGAGGAGATGGTCGGCAACTGGCCCGAGGACGCGATCGAGGCGGTGGTGGTCACCGATGGCAGCCGCATCCTCGGGCTCGGGGATCTGGGCGCCAACGGCATGGGCATTCCGATCGGCAAGCTGTCGCTCTATGTGCTCGGCGCCGGGCTGCACCCCCGCAACACCCTACCCGTCCTGCTCGACATGGGCACCAACAATCAGGCGCTGCGCGAGGATCCGTTCTATCTCGGTCAGCGCATCCCGCGTTTGACCGGCGACGCCTATGACAAGGTCGTGGAAGCCTTCATGCGCGCCGTCCATGCCCGCTGGCCCGATGCGCTGATCCAGTTCGAGGACTTCTCCAACGACCAGGCGTTCCGGCTGCTCGAACGCTATCGCCACCGGATGCTCTGCTTCAACGACGACATCCAGGGCACCGGGGCCGTCACCCTGGCCGGCATTCTCAGTGCGCTGCGCGTCACCGGCCAGACCCTGACCGAGCAGCGCGTCGTCTTCCTGGGCGCGGGTGCGGCGGCACGCGGCATCGCCGACACGATCGTCGCCGGCATGAGGGCCGAGAGCGGTATCGGTCTGGAGGCGGCGCGACGCCAGATCTGGACGCTCGATTCGCAGGGGCTGGTCACGCTCGACCGTCTCGACAATCTTTCGGAACACAAGCGTCCCTTCGCGCAGGATTCGGCCCCGCTCGCGGATCTGATCGAGGTCATCCGGACGGTTCGGCCCACCGTCCTGATCGGCGTTTCCGGTCAGCCGGGCAGCTTCACCGAGGAGGCGGTGCGCGAGATGCACCGTCACTGCGCGCGCCCGATCCTGTTTCCGCTCTCGAATCCGACCAGCAAGGCCGAATGCACCGCCGAGCAGGCCTATACATGGACCGACGGCGCCGCGCTCTTCGCCAGCGGCAGCCCCTTCCCGCCCATCACGCGCGCCGGACACCTGCTCGTACCGGGTCAGTGCAACAACATGTACATCTTTCCCGGCGTCGGTCAGGGCGTCGTCGCCTGTCAGGCATCGCAAGTGACCGACACCATGTTTTACGTCGCCGCCCGTACCCTGGCCGGACTGGTTGGCGAAGACAGCCTAGCGGTCGGCCGGCTCTACCCCGACCTGACTCAGATCCGCGAGATCTCGGCCAAGATCGCCGTCGCCGTCTGCGAACTCGCCTTCGCCGAGGGGCTGGCTGGCATCGCACGCCCCGACGACCTGGACGCCTTCATCCGCGCCCGCATGTTCCAACCGAGCTACGTCCCCTACGAATCGGCCTGAAACCCCGAGAGCGCCGCCCCCTGGGCGTTCAACGCCACCCTTTGCACACCGTGCGCTGGATGATCTTGATGGTCTTCACGCCGGCATCGACGGTCTGGACAATCTCCAGCGGATGCCCGTGGAGCTTGAGGCTGGTGCCCGGCTCCGGGATGGTTTCCAGATAGTCCAGGATGAGACCGTTGAGGGTCTTGGGACCGTCGGTCGGAAGCTCCCAGCGCAGCGCGCGGTTGAGGTCGCGCAGACCGATACCGCAGTCGACGATCAGACTGCCGTCCTCGGCGCGATGGATCTCTTCGATGCTGTCGGAGGGATCGGTGGTGAACTCGCCGACAATCTCTTCGAGCAGATCGGTGAGAGTGATCAACCCCAGAAAATCGCCGTACTCGTCGACCACCAGCGCGACCCGTCGCTTCAGCCGCTGGAAGTTGAGCAGTTGCTGATAGAGCGGCGTGCCCTCCGGCACGAAATAGGGCTCGCGGGCAATCTCGCGCAGACGTTCCTTGTCCAGCCCCTTCTCCAGCAGGGCATGCAGCGCGTTGCGCGCATGAAAGACGCCAATCACGTTATCGACCCCGCCATCGAACAACGGCAGACGGGTATAGCTGGCGTTGCGGATGGCCTGGACGATCTCGTCGTCGCTGTCCTGGAGGTCGATGCCCTCGACCTCGTGACGCGGAATCATGATGTCTTCCACGGTCGCGTGCTCCAGATCCAGGATGGCCAGCAGCATGTCGCGGCTGCGCTCCGGGACCATGGCGCCCGATTCGCTGACCACGGTGCGCAGTTCCTCGCGGCTCAAGGCCGTGCCCTGCCCGCCTTCCGGGACGATCCCCATGAGCCGCAACAATCCGTTGGTAAAGAGGTTGACGGTCCAGACGATGGGATAGAGCGCCTTGAGCAGCGGCGTATAGACATAAGCGGCGGGAAACGCCAGTCGCTCGGGATGGAGCGTGGCATAGGTCTTGGGGGCAACCTCGGCGAAGATCAGGATGACCAGGGTCAGCAGTCCGGCGGCGATGCCGATCACCGCCTCGCCGCCCAGACGCAGGGCGATGATGGTGGCCAGCGACGAGGCCATGATATTGGCGAAGTTGTTACCGAGCAGAATGAGTCCGATCAGCCGGTCCGGGCGGTCGAGCAGCACGCGGGCGATGCGCGCGCCGCGGTGTCCCTGATCGGCCAGGTGCCGCAGCTTGTAGCGGTTCATGGTCAGGAGCGCGGTCTCGGAGCCGGAAAAGAAGGCCGAGAGCAGGATCAGGAGAAAGAGGACGAAAAACAGGCCGGTCAGCGGAAGGTCGTTCACGGGGTACCGAGGTTTGGCGGGGTTGGGAGGTATTCTAGCGGATCTCCGACGCTGCCGCCGAACGGACGCCTTTGCAGTTCATCCGGAGTCGGTCATACTCCGGCCCTTTTCGATCAGGATCGACCATGTTCAAGAACGCACGCTTTTTCCGATTGGACACGCCCTTTGCCCTGGATGCCGCCGAGTTGGAGGCGCGTCTCGGCGAGCGCCGTTTCCGCCCCTGCGGCCCCATCGAAACGGCGACCCTGGGCTGGTCCTCCCCGCTCGGCGAAGAGACGGCGGGTCTGGTGCATGGCGTGGGCGGCTGTCTGCTGATGTGCGCCCGCAAACAGGAACGGCTGCTGCCGTCCGCGGCCGTCGCCGAAGCGGTCGACGAACGGGTCAGCGAATTGGAAAGCGGCGAGGCGCGCGATGTCGGCCGCGCCGAACGGCGGCGTCTGCGCGAACAGATCGTCACCGAGATGCTGCCGCGCGCCTTCACCCGCTCGCGCCGTACCCAGCTCTATATCGACACCGAGGCCGGCTGGATGGTGGTGGATGCCGCCAGCGAGAAACAGGCCGAGGAGGTCGTTTCGCTGCTGCGCGAAACCCTGGAAACCCTGCCCGCGAAGCTGCCCGATCCCAACAAGACGCCCTCGACGGTGATGACGAGCTGGCTGCTTGACGGCACCGCCCCGCCCGACTTTGTCGCTGGCGACGCCTGCGAGTTGCGCGATTCGGACGATTCCGCCGGGGTGGTGCGTTGCAGCGGCCAGGATCTCGCCAGCGACGAGATGCTGAATCACATTCGCGCGGGCAAGCGGGTGACCAAACTGGCGCTGGAATGGGACGAACGGCTGAGTTTCGTGCTGGCCGAGGATCTCTCGCTCAAGCGTCTGCGCGTCGGCGACGCGCTGCTGGAGGAGATGGACGACACCGATCTTGAACCGGCGGCGCGGCTGGATGCCGAATTCGCCATCCTGGCCCTGCAGATGCGGCAATTGATCGAGCGGCTGGATGAGGTGTTTGGACTGCTGTCGACCGACTGAGCGGCGCACGGCGATTGCCCCCTGGGAGCGCCGGCTTGCAGCCGGCACCTGGGGCAGTCGACATATTGTCGACGGCTTCCCTCAAACACGGTGCCCACCCAATACGGTCGACAACATGTCGGCGCTCCCAGGGAGGCGCTCCCAGGGCTCAAACCCGGTAGAACCCCCGATACCACTCGACGAACCGCGCGACGCCCTCGGCAACGGGGGTGCTTGGCATGTAGCCGGTCTCCCGAACCAGATCGCTGACATCGGCGAAGGTGTCGGGCACATCGCCGGGCTGGAGCGGCAGCATCTCCATCTCAGCCTTTTTCCCGAGACAGTCTTCCAGGCAGCCGATGTATTCCATCAGTTCGACCGGCTGGTTGTTGCCGATGTTATAGAGCCGATAAGGCGCCTGACTGGTCGCCGCGTCGGGCTCGGCGCCAGACCAGTCGGGATTGCCTGCGGGCACGCGGTCGAGTACGCGGATGACGCCCTCGACGATATCGTCGATAAAGGTGAAGTCGCGCCGGTGCTTGCCGTAATTGAAGACCTGGATCGGCTCGCCGGCGAGGATCGCGCGGGTAAACTTGAAGAGCGCCATGTCGGGACGCCCCCAGGGGCCATAGACGGTGAAGAACCGCAAACCGGTGGTCGGAATCCGGTACAGATGACTGTAGGTATGGGCCATCAGCTCGTTGGCCTTCTTGCTGGCGGCATAGAGGCTCAGTGGATGATCGACATTGTGGTGGACCGAGAAGGGCATCTCGGTATTGGCCCCATAGACCGAGCTGCTGGAGGCGTAGACCAGATGCTCGACGCCGTGATGGCGGCAGGCTTCCAGAATGTTCGCGAAACCGACCAGATTGGTCCGCACATAGGCCATCGGATTGTCGATGGAATACCGCACCCCGGCCTGCGCCGCCAGGTTGACGACCCGCTCCGGACGGAAGCTGGCGAAGATCTCGCTTAGACGCTCGCCATCCTCGATATCGGCTCGCAGATCCCGATAACCCGCGTAGTTCAGGGTGCGGGCAAGCCGCGCCTCCTTGAGCCCGACATCGTAGTAGTCGTTGAGGTTATCGATGCCGATCACCTCGTCGCCCCGTTCCAAAAGACGTAGCGACAGGGCCGATCCAATAAAACCGGCGCTGCCGGTGACCAGGACTTTCATAGGAACTCCTCGGGAGACGGATGACGGATGACGGATGACGGATGACGGATGACGGATGACGGATGACGGATGACGGATGACGGATGACGTCATCTTAAACCGCGTCCGGGGGAGTCGTCAGTCATCAGGGATCGCTGTTCAGCTTGCTAAGGAGAATTCCGGACATAACTTTACCAAGCGTCAAACCCCGTAGGAGCCCGCTTGCGGGCGACGGGTCACTGCCATTAAGTTAATGGCAGTGGGGCAACGGGTGGGCGCACGGAAGGCTTCCTGGCGAGTCACGTCGCCCGCAAGCGGGCTCCTACGGGTAGGATCTTTCACGGAAATCGCCTAAAGCGATGATCCGTCAAATGCCTGAAGCGCAAGCCAGGCGGCTCCGAACGCGGCCTCGCGATGCTCGGCTGGTATCACCTCTACCCCCAGCATGCGCGCTCTCAGGCGTGTCCAGGTCGGATTCGCGGCGCCGCCGCCCACGGTGATGACGCGAGTCGGACGCGGTGCCCCCAGTTCGGCCAGACGCGCGTAACCCTCCGCCTCGATGGCCGCGATGCCTTCCAGCAGTCCGTGCAGAAAGCGGACTGGGTCGGATGGACGAGTTTGCAAACGTGATTCAAGGCCGGGTTCGTGGCGAGGAAATCGCTCACCAGTGCCGGGAAGCGGATAGTAATTCAGACCCGACGGGGTGTCCGGATCGATGACGCGGCTCAGGTCGGCGATCTCGTCGTCGCCGAAAAATTGGCGAAGAACCGAGCCACCGCTGTTGGAGGCCCCGCCGACCAGCCAATGCTCACCGAAGCGGTGGCTGTAAACGCCGAACTGGCTGGCGCTCACCGGCCGTTCGGCGACGATCTTAACGACCAGCGTGCTGCCGAGCGAGGTCACCGCGTCGCCCGGATGCTGAGCACCGGCGGCAATCACCGCCGCGGTACTGTCGGTGGTTCCGGCTAAGATCTGGGTGGTTGTCGGGAAACCGAATTCGCTGGCGACCTCCGGGGCGATGCGACCGAGCGGCGTACCGGGCGCGACCACCCGCGGCAGAACGGTTCCGGCCGGGAGCAGGTCGCGCACCCAGTCGGGCCAGCACAGATGCTCGGCGTCATACCCCAGCTTCAGCGCGTTGTTCCAATCGCTGTGGCCAAACTTGCCTGTCAAACGCCCGATGATCCAATCCGCCTGATGGAGCGCGAGCCTGCGCGTTGTTCCGACCATTCCTTCGCGCAATGCGATCAATTTGGCCAGACTGGAGCCGGGGCCGCGCGCCGGACTGTCCGCCGGCGCGACGCGCTCGATCCGCGCCGCCGCCGCGACCGCGCGCCGGTCGTTATACATGAGCGCCGGTCCAAGCGGCCGACCGTCGGGGGTGACGATCAGCAGGGTCGCCGAGGTCGCGTCCACGCAAATTGCGGCCGGTGGATGATCGCACAGCGTCTCCCCAAGCGTCTTGAGGACGGTGCGCGCCGCCTGCCACCACAGTTCCGGATCCTGTTCGACGCCACCGTTCGCGAGTCGCAAGGGCGGGGGCATGGCGATCCGCGCACTGGCGCATTCGGTACCCGAGTCATTGAGCACCACCGCCCGGCAGCCGGAGGTGCCGAGGTCGAGTCCGATGAAGGACGCTGACGAAGTGTTGCGCATCTTCGCTCACCCGAACCGCGTCCAGCACGGCGTAACCGATTGATAAATAAAATTATTGACAGGATTTCCCAAGATTGTCAGGAAATCCCCTTACCCTTCCGACTCGGCGATCACGCGGGCGACTCGACGCAGATTTTCGAAATACTCCGGCGACAGCGGATCGATGACCTCCACCCTGCCAGCGATGGCCTTGGCCACCTGTTCCGCCGACTTGAGCGGAAACTGCGGTTGCACGAAGATTACCCGCACCGACGCGAGCCGGGCCTGATCGATCAGCGCGGCGAGGCTGCGCGGACCCGGTTCCTTGCCGGCCTTCTCGATGGGAATCTGCTCAAGTTCGTAGGCTTCGGCGAAATAGCCCCAGGCGGGATGGAAGACCATGAAGCGGCGGTGGGTCAGTCCGGCAAGCTCGGCGCGGATGTCGCGGTCGAGCGCATCGAGGTCGGCGGTGAAGGCCGCGAGGTTCTCCTGGTACTCGCTGGCGTGCGTCGGATCCAGGTCGGCGAGTGCCTGCTGGAGATTCACGGCCATCCGCTTGACCAGGATCGGACTGGTCCAGATGTGCGGATCCTGTTCGGAGTCGGCGTGAGCTGACGTGGACCGAACCGTTTCATGGTCATGCCGGCGCGTTTCAGTTTCCTCATGTGCGTGTCCCTGGTCCTCGGCATCCCCCTCATCGTGATCGTGCGCTTCCATGGCACGCGGGGGGATTCCCTCGCGGGCGTCCAGCATCCGCATCCTCGGGTTGGTGGCGCGAATGCGCTCGGCCCAGGCGTCCTCGAAAGGAACGCCAATGCTCACATACAGATCCGCGCCGGCCAGTCGGGCGATCTGGCTCGGCGTCGGTTCATAGGTGTGCGGACTGAACCCCGGCTTGACCATGGATTCCACGACGACATGGCTGCCGCCAATGCGTTCGACAAAGGTTTGCTGCGGCAGGACGCTGACGAACACCCGCAAGGGTTCCGAGCCTTGCGCCAGCGGCATGAACAGCCAGAGACAGAGCAGAAATTTACGCATCGAACAGACCTCCGAGGTAGGGGGAGTCGAGCCGTCTCGACAGGAGTTTGGACCGCGAATGTCCAACCGATCAAGTCGCGCTCGCCGTTCCGGCCCCACTGAGCGCCGCCAGGCCAGCACCGGCGACCAGCAGGGCGACAAGCACGGGGCCGAAGGGCTGATCCAGCGCCAGCGCGGTCAGGAAGGCCGCGAGATAGGCGAAGCCGCCGATCAGGACCGCGAGGATCAGGGTCCAGCGCCAACTGGGGGCAATGCGGAACGCGATCCAGGCCGGGACAAAGATCAGCGCGAAGGTTCCCATCAGGCCCAGGGTGGCGGTGCCGACCGCGAGACTGGCGGCGGTCAGCAGATCCAGACCCAACCGCCAGTGCCAGGCCGGTTGTCGGTTGGCCGTCTCGAAACGCGGGAAAAAGGTGGCCCGCAGGATCAGCGGCATCAGCCAGGGCAGGAGGCGGATGGCGCTCGCGACCAGCAACGCGGACAGCAGGAGTTCGGTCGTGCCGGCGAAATAGAGCTGTCCGTCGATCAGCGCGTGGCCGAGGCTGTCGCCGACCGCCGAGTTGGCCGCGACTAGCAGCATCGCCGACCAGCCGATCAGAATCATGAAGGCGTAGGCCGCATTGCCGCAGGCGCGCAGCAGGGTCTTGACCGCGCCTGCACCCAGCGCGCCCAGGATCCCGCCAACGACCGCCGGGAGACCCGCCGCCAGTCCGACCAGTGCGCTCGCGGCGGCCAGATGGGCGAGCCCGAGCGCGGCGAGCCATTCCTGACGCAACGTCAGCAAGGCCCCGAGCACCGGCAGCAGACCGGCCAGCAACAGCCCGGTCACGAACGGCAGACGGAACAGCGGGTCGAGCGCGAGGTCGGGGATCAACTCGAACATCCGGACTCGCGATCCGCGCTCACCGCGACGATCCGCGAACAGGCGGATTCCAGAAAACGCCGTTCGTGACTGACTAGCAGAACCGCGCGTCCGTCTCCGGGCCGAACGATCAGGTCGACCAGCCGTGCCTCGGCGTCGGGATCCAGATTGTTGGTGGGCTCGTCGAGCAGCACCAGATCCGCCGCGGTCGCCAGCGCGGACCAGACCCAGAGCAACTGATACTGGCCGCCGCTCAGTCGGTCGAGCCGGCGGTGCAGGATAGCCGCCAGCGCGAGCGGCGCATCGGTTCGCGCCGCCCGCGCCGAACGCAGCAGTTCATGACCCGTCACGGGCATGCGCGGAAACCGCGTCGGTTGCTGTTCCAGATAGGCCAGCGTCAAGCCGGGCGCTGCCTCGATCCGACCCGCGAAGACGCGCGCGGCATGGCCGATGGCCTTGAGGATGGTCGATTTCCCGGTTCCGTTCCGGCCCCAGAGACCAAGCACCTCGCCAGCGCGCACCTCGAAGGACAGCGGCCCGATCACGGGTCGCGCATAGCCGGCGGTCAACCCGCTGACCCGCAGCAGGATCTCGCCGCGCGCGAGCGTCACCGCGCGCTCGCGATGGCATCGACCCAGCGGCCGATGTGGTTCAGATAGCCGTCGCCGTCGGCGTCCAGCGGCGGTTCCAGGCTCAGACGTTCGGCGCGCCACCCGAGATCGCCGGCGAGTTTCAGGGGAGCCTGGGGCGATTGATAGGGCGCGAAGAGGATGACGCCGTCGCGTCCCTTGAGCGTCGCGACCAGATCGGCGATCTGGCGTCCGGTCGGCGGCACGCCCGGCACGGCCTCGATAGTGCCCAGCAGGGGCACGCCGAAACGCTGCAACAGATAGATGGCGTCGCGGTGATAGAGCACGACGCCCGGCGCGCCGTCCAACCGGGTCCGCCATTGTTCGACCCGCTGCCCGACCCGCTCGGCGAAGGCAGCCGCCGCGCGGCGATAGGCGTCCGCTCCCGTCGGATCGAGTTGGCCCAGTCGTTCGGCCAATGCGCCGGCCACGGTCGCCATGCGCACCGGATCGAGGTCGAGATGCGGATTGCCGACCGGATGCACATCGCCAAGCGCGCGGTCGGCCGGCCCGCCGACATCCAGCAGATCGACCTGGGCGGCGGCCTCGAAATACCCCGGCTGGCCCGGCTGAATCCGTGGATTGGCGGCGCTGCCGATGGCCACCGGCAGCCAGCCGACCTCCAGTTCCGCGCCGATGGCGACCACCAGATCGGCCCCGCGCAGGGTGCGCATCATGCTCGGTTTGGCCTGAAGTTGATGCAAATCGCGGTCCGGCGAGGCTAGCACGGTCAGTTCGGCCCGGGTGCCGGCGACCTCGCGCACCAGCGCGCCCATGCTGGTGCTGGTCGCGACGATCTTCAGCGGCGCGGCCTGGACCGCGCCCGCGATCAACAGGCCGATCAGGGCAAGACTCAATCGTTTCAACATCATGTGGTGTCTCAATGTCATTAACGCGCGTAGAGCGAGAAACGTCGGACGCGGTTTAAAACGCATGCGCCCCATGGCTGCCCAAACTCATCAGGAACTGAAGATAAAAGGCGTCGAAACGCTCGCGCGCGTTCTCCGCGACCAGGATGTCGTTCGTGGCGTACTGCGCGCGCAGTTGCGAGAACTCGGACAGGCTCCAGGTGACATTGAGTGTCCAGCGATCGGACGAACCGTAGTCGGCCTGCTTGCCGCCGCCGATCTCGTTGGTCAGACCGAGCACGTCGTAGCGCAGACCCGCCTTCCACTTCGGCGCGAAGCCATACACCGCCTGCGCATAGAGACCATCGGTCGTGAACTCGCGCGCGGAGCCGATCGCCTCGGGATGGGGGCTGGAGCGGATGCTCAGATTCTTGATCGAACGCAGATACTCGGTCTGGAATTTGAAATCGCCCTGACCGTCGGCGCCTGCGCCGTCGTATTTATAGACGAGATCGACACCCCAGAGATCGGCGTCGCCGGCCAGTCCGTTCTCATGCACCTCGACGCCCTCCTCCTCGCCCGCGTGGGCATGCGTGTGCGTCTGCACCTCCTGATGTTGGGTCGCGTGCGCATAGGAAAGACCCAACTGAAGCGCGTGATTCTGGCCCAGATCCGGGGCGATCTTGGCAAAAGCCGTCCAGAGTCGGGGACCGTCCCGGCTGTCGCCGAGATTCAGCTCGACCTGTTCCGCCTCGTCGAGCGTGGCGCCGAAGACCTCCTGATTGCCCTGCAACGCCTCGATGCCCAGGAGCGTATAGAGCGGCAGATCCGGCAACCAGGTGAGCTGAAGGCCCGTGTCCTGGATGCCGTGGTCGCCGAGCAGGTTCAGATAGGCCAGATTCTGATCGACGAAATCCCACTGATGCGGGTGCTGCTTGTTGATATAGCCGAAATCGCTCTGAAACTTGCCGCCCTTGGCGCGCAGACCGTAGGGCAGACCGCGCGTCTGAAACCAGCCCTCTTCCAGATGGACATTGCCGTCCCCGTCGATGGCGATGTAAGCGGCGGCATCGAAATAGGGGTCGACCGTCGCCGAGAAGGCCAATTCGGCCTCGCGGAAGTTGAAGCCGTTGACGGTGGAGCCGTGACTGTGACCGTGGTCGGATGCGTCCTCGTGCGTGTGGACATGACCGCCGCCGGAAGGCTGAAAGGCCTGACCGACCAGGGCCGCGCCTTCGCCGTCGATGCCGTCGTGATAATAATTGCCGTCGAGGATCACCGAGAGTTGCGGATTGAAGGCACTGCCGGAGGTGAGCGCGCCCAAACCGCTCGCGGCTTGCCTGGCGGGAGCGACGGCGGCCAGGCCGACGGGTGGCGCGGTCATCGGCAGGGACTCGGCCGGGATCTGAGCGACCGGCTGCGCGCGAGCCGCGTCCGCGGATTGCCGCTCGGCCTTGGCGAGCCGGCTCTCCAGATCCTGGATACGCCGCTCGTACTGGGACTTCATCTGATCGAGCATGGACCGCAGTTCGGCGATCTCGGGATCGCTGGCCGGAAAGGCGGCGAGAGGCACGAGCAAGGCCGCTGTCGCGGCCGTGGCCAGCAGTGGTCTGTACATGGAGAGACTCCGACGGGGTCTGGCGGTCAGTGGGAGGATGCTATAAATGTTATTTCATAACATCTTCCGCAAACAACCGGGCATCCCGCTCCGCCTTGACGATCGTCAATCTCCCACTAGAATTCCACCGCCAATTGTGCGACCAGGCTGTCGCCAGAGTTGCCGGTTCCACCATCCGAGGCGCCGTAATCGATCTCGTGCGCCCACTCGAACGCGAGCGAGGTCCGGTCGAAAATCTCGATCGACCAGCCGACCGACCAGCGTTCCTTCGGCAGTTCGAGCGCGAGCGCCTCGCGGGTGCCCTGCCAGGCGACGGCGGCGACCGACTCCCGGCCCATGACCGGGAAGGCAAAACCAGCCTCGATGTTCCAGGCCGACGGCTTGGCGCCCTTGTCCTTAAAACTCAGACTGTCGCTATCGAAGGTATCGGTGGCCGCGAGATACTCCCCGATGACATTGAATTGCCCGAAGGTCGCGCTCGCATTGAGCGTCCAACCGCCGGTGCGGTCCGTGGGGTCGACGCTGAACGCGCCGGGATCGGCGCCACCTTCGATGACCGCCTCGAAGGCCGCGACACGGTTGTCGTTGGTCGCATCCTGGAGCGTGTCGGAATCGCCCAGGTCGTTGATGTAGCCGAGACCGAAGGACCAGGCGCGGTCATCCTGTTCTTGGGCATAGCCAAGGTTGGCGCCCCAACTGCCGACTTGGTTCTTGCCGTTGACCTTGTTGTCGCCATTGAACAGATAGGCACTGCCCGAAAAATCGCCCTGCACGAATCCCAACTGAACAGCGGTCTCGCGCGTTTCGCCGATCTCCAGGGTGAGCGGATCGGAGACCAGATTGGTTTCGTAGGCGCCGAAGGGAACATAGATCTGACCGGCGGTCAGAAAAACCGGTGTCACATCCAAATTGGCGAGGGTGATGTAGGCGACATCCACCTCCAGATCGGTTTCGTCCTGCTCGTAGAGAAGCGATGCGCCAGCTTCCACCCAATCGTTGATTTGGGAGGTGATGCCCAGTTCGAAGGTCGCGAGGACGACGTCGCTCTCGCTGTCGCCCTCGTAGGGCGAAACATAACCCGCCTCGACCTCGATCAGGCCAGCGACCTCGATGTTGCGATACCAGGCGCCGGCCTCGCCCTCCGCCCCGGCGCGTTTCTGTTCGAGGTCTTCTTCCAGTTTTTTGACGCGACTCGGAGTGCCTTCCATCCGCGCCTGCTGTTCGGCGATGGTCGCCTCCTGCCGCTTGAGCGCGGCCTCCTGAGCACGGTTCTGGGCCTCCAGTCGCTCCAGCCGCGCTTCGACGGTTTCCGCCAAAGCCGGAGTTTGGCTCGCCAGGGCCAAGGCGATCAGGGCCGATAATGTACGTACTCTCATGGTGACTTCTCTCCTGACGGATGTGATGCGGACATGCTTCGCGTGTCCTAAAAAACGGCTCAAATGACTGAATCCAGACTAACACAAACGCGAATTGTTCCTATTTTTATAGAAAAACCGCATGGCTGTAAAGAGACATTTGTCTCTCGGCAGCAACATAATACAAATTATGTTCACGTGTTACTGCCTGGAATCAAGCATCCGACACATCGTCGAAGAGGAGCTAGAGGGTCGATATGCATCGCATTGAGCGATCGGCCCCAGATGCGGCGCCGGTTACTCCATCAGCGCCACCGACTTGATCTGAACCCACAGCGACTGTCCCGACGTCACGCAGAGCGCGGCGGCCGAGCGTTTCGTCAGCCGGGCGAGCAGCACCGAGTCGCCGACCCGCACCCGCACCAGCGTCAGGCCGGGATGTTCGTCATCCGCCATGGCGTCGACCTGGCCCGGCAGCAGGTTGAGGATGCTGGTGTGTTCCTGATGCCGCGCGGCCAGACTCACATCGCGCGCCAGCACCCGTACCCGGACGTGTCGCCCGATGGGTTGACCCTGATCGCGACTCCACAGACTGCCGCCAGGAAAGTCCACGCGCGCCAGATGCCATTGCTCGTCGCGCTCGGCGACGGTCGCATCCAGCACCACGCCGGCGTCCTCGCCGAGTCGGATCGGCAGATCGAGCCGGGCAAGCGTCTCGCCGAGCGGGCCGCTGGCGAGCACCCGACCGCCTTCCATCGCGACCAGATGATCGGCCAGCCGCGCCACCTCGTCCGGCGAATGGCTGACATAGAGCACGGGGATGTCCAGCGTGTCGTGCAGACGCTCCAGATAGGGCAGGATTTCCTGCTTGCGCTTGAGATCGAGCGCGGCTAGCGGTTCGTCCATGAGCAAGACGCGCGGGCTGACCGCCAGCGCGCGCGCGATGCCGACGCGCTGACGCTCGCCGCCGGAGAGCCGGTCCGGCTTGCGCTCCAGCAGCGGACCGATGCCGAGCAGCTCGACGGCCTGATCGAGACTCCTGCGCTGGTCTGCCGCGATGCGCTTCTGGCCGTACCGCAGGTTGCCGAGCACCGTCAGGTGCGGGAACAGACTCGCCTCCTGAAACACATAGCCGAGCGGACGCCGATAGGTCGGCAACCAGGTTTGGGCGTCCTGCCAGACCTCGCCCTTGAACGACAGAAAGCCCTGCCGGGACCGCTCCAGTCCGGCGATACAGCGCAGCAGGGTGGTCTTGCCCGAGCCCGAATGACCGAAGAGCGCGGTCACGCCCCGACCGGGCAGGGTGAGGTCGACATCCAGCCGGAAACCCGGCCAGTCGAGCTTGAAGCGCGCCGCGATGTCATCCATGGTTGCCGGCCCCTCCGCGCGCGTTGCGTCGCCAGGCATAGAGCGACAGCAGCACCAGGAAGGAGAACACCAGCATCACCGCCGACAGACGATGGGCGTCGGCGTACTCCATCGCCTCGACATGATCGTAAATCTGCACCGAGACAACGCGCGTCACGCCGGGAATATTGCCGCCGATCATCAGCACCACACCGAACTCGCCCACCGTGTGCGCAAAGGTGAGAATGCCGGCGGTGAGAAAACCCGGTGCGGCCAGCGGCAGCGCGACGGTGAAAAAGGTATCCAGCGGCGAGGCGCGCAGGGTCGCGGCCACCTCCAGCGGACGTTCGCCGATGGACTCGAAGGCGTTCTGCACCGGCTGCACCATGAAGGGGAAGGAGTAAAACACGGACGCCACCACCAGACCCCAAAAGGTAAACGGCAGAAGTCCGAGGCCGAGCGACTGGGTGAACTGGCCGACGGGACCGTTCGGCCCCATGGCGACCAGTAGATAAAAACCAAGCACCGAGGGCGGCAGCACCAGAGGCAGCGCGACCACCGCGCCGATCGGCCCCTTCCAGCGCGAGCGGGTCCGCGACAGCCACCAAGCAACCGGAGTGCCGACCACGAAGAGGATGACCGTCACGATCCCCGCCAGCCGCAGGGTCAGCCAGATCGCTTGCAGGTCGCTGTCACTCAGCAGCATCCTTTAGATCTCGTAGCCGAAGGCGCGGATGATGGTTTGCGCCCGCTCGCCCTTGAGATAGTCCATCAGTGCCGCGACCGCTGGCCTGTCCCGGCCATTCTCCAGCACGACCGCGTCCTGACGGATCGGCGCATGGAGCTTGCCGGGAATGATCCAGGCCGATCCCTGGGCGATTTTGCCGTCTTTCATCACTTGTGACAGAGCCACGAAGCCCAACTCGGCATTGCCGGTGCTCGCGAACTGGAACGTCTGGGCGATGTTCTCGCCGGTCACGAATTTCGGCTGAATCGCGTCCAGCAGTCCCAGCCCCGTCAGCACTTCCAGGGTGGCGGCGCCATAGGGCGCCGTCTTGGGATTGGCGATGGCCACCTTCTGGAAATCGCCGGCGGCAAGCACCTTGCCCGCGTCGTCCACGACATCCGGCTTGGCCGACCAAAGCACCAGGGTTCCGACCGCATAGGTGAATTGGCTTTCCTTCACCGCGGCGCCTTCCGCGACCAGTTTGGTCGGAGTCGTCTCGTCGGCGGCCAGAAACGCATCGAAGGGTGCTCCGTTCTTGATCTGCGCGAAAAACTTACCGGTCGCGCCATAGGCCGCCTTGACCTGATGCCCGGTCTCCTGCTCGAAGGCGGCGGCGATCTCTTTCATGGGCGCGGTGAAATTGGCGGCGACGGCCAACTGGATGTCGTCGGCCTGGACCACGCCGGTCGCGCACAGGGCCAGGATCAGGGGTAGGTTGCGAACAGGATGCATCGGCCGTTTCCTCAAACGTGGTGAACAATGAAAGATTGAACCTAAAAAAAGCCGTCGAACCGCAAAGAACACAAAGGGCGGAAAGGATTTCAATGTCTTGTCTTGATGACGATACTCACCCAAGGAATGAATGCCATGCGCATTACAAGCTCTTGTTTTTCTTTGCGGACTTTGTGCCTTTGCGGTTCCTGATACCGGATCTCAGGATTTGGTGGCCAGAATGATCTGAGACGCCTTGATCAGAGCGCAGGCGCGCACACCCGCCTTCAGTCCCAGACCATTCAGGCTGTCGAGCGTGATCGCCGCCGTCAGCTCCGGGCCACTGTCCGACTGGATCACGACGATGGCGTTGACCGCGCCCTCCTCGCAGCGCGCGACCGTGCCCCAGATCTGATTGCGGGCGCTGGTCTTGATCGCTGGATCGGTGAGAAGGATGACCGAGGGCGCCTTGACCAGCGCATAGGCCTCCCGTCCGGGCGCGAGTCCCAGATGATCGACGCTGCGATTGGTCACGATGGCCGTGAGTTCGAGACCGCCGATGTCGAGGATGACCTCGGCATTGACGGCGCCTTTGTCGACCGATTTCACGGTGCCGTGGAATTGATTGCGGGCACTGGTCTGCATGCTGGGTCTATCTCCTGTCTTGAGGGTTGAGGGTTGAGGGTTCGGAGCAGGTTGCCGTGGCGTCGACGATCTGTCCGGCCATGTCGCGCGTCGGATCGTCAACGAATTACTAGATTAAGGTCTGGCATGGGTTGCTGGACAAGCCAGCTCTATATGAAAAATGATACAACGCTTCACATCGAATAAAAAGCAATTAAACTTTGCTGTTATGGAAATCGTTATTTTCAATGAGATACAGCGTTCTTGATCAAAACGGCACCGGAATCGCCCCATCCGAGCGCACAGGGTCATCGCGCGAGCGCACAGGGTCATCGCGGCATCCGCGTGTCGAAACCGAGACTGGTCTCCGCGTCGCCATCCTCCCCGAAAGGCTGCCGCCAGCGGCGGACGAGCCAGCGTCCGTCCAGGAGTCGCCACGCCTGTAGCGATTCCGCGTAGGTCAGAGCGGGATAGATCTCTTCGTCGTCATCCGAGCGCGGTTCGATCAGTCGATAATCGGAGGCGCAGAAGCAGGGCTTTCCGGCCTGATCGTCGCCAATCACCCGCCGTGCCGGAACCTCATATTCCCGATAGATCCGGAACGACTGGGGAGGAATCGCGAATGCTCGCCAAGGCCCGGGGAGCCAGGACTGCCAGCGGGGTTGGCAGCACTTGTCCAGGTTACGTCGAGGCCCACGGGGCACTTCACCGAAGATACAGGGCGAATGCGTCATGACCATTGCTCATCGGGGCGTGATCGTTCGGTTGAGCCGCCGAATCATGATCGTCAGGGAGCGTTGATCACTGCCCTGAAAAGGTCGGCGGAAAGGTCTCGCGGCACGCATCG
The DNA here is from genome assembly GCF_000227745.2 of Thiocystis violascens DSM 198. NCBI lineage: Bacteria > Pseudomonadati > Pseudomonadota > Gammaproteobacteria > Chromatiales > Chromatiaceae > Thiocystis > Thiocystis violascens. Next base: position 2,775,209 of record NC_018012.1, read on the forward strand.
GCGCGCACTCGCGCAATTCCTAAAGCACGATAAATGCCAAAGCCTGATGACAAAAATTAAACCCTGTTTTTAAAACTTTTTATGCTCGGCCATGCGAAGTAGGAATAGCGATCTTGGCGGATTTCGGCCAATGCGCGTGGAACCTGGCGGCTTTGCGACAGAGACTGAGGATCACTTCTGACATTGCCGTCCAGAGCGAAACACGGGGATTCCCTTATTGGGACGATGGCACGACGGCGCGGAGCGCAGTCCGATGCGTGACACCGCTGAGCGGTGTCATGAGAACGAAGGACGCAGAAAAAACTTAGGTGATTTTCGTGAAAAATCTTACTCGTAGGAGCCCGCTCAACGCGAAACAACGCACGCCATGCCGGACACGGCTTAACGCGGTCTAATTGTCCACACCGATGATGACGCCGGAGGCGGGGAAGATGGCGCAGGCGGTTTTGCCTTCGGCAATCCCCAGGCGGTCGAGATCGTCCGACGCAACGACCCCACGAAGCGTGACCCCGGAGGAGAGCGCGACCACCACCTCGGCCGGTCCATCGCTGCGGGTCACTCGCTGGACCAGCCCGCACAGCACATTGACGCCGACGCTCGCCCCAGGATCAGGCGCCCGAACGATGCCGACGGCGACCGCCTTGATCAAAGCCCAGACCTGACGGCCGGGACGCAGACCCAGCGACTCGACGCTTTCGTTGGTGACCCCGGCGGCGATGCGTTCGCCGCCCTGGATCTCGATCAGGATCTCGGCATCCACGGTACGGGCGGTGACGGAGACGATCCGCCCGATGAGCTGATTGCGGGCGCTGGTGCGCATGGCGAGCCGGCGCAGCAGGTCGAGCGCCGCCGTCGAGTCGCCCATGGCGGCATTGATCCCGTCCAGAAAGCGGGCGTATTCGATGGCGATGGTGCGATAGGCGGCGATCAGGCGGCGGCCCTCGTCGGTGAGACGCGCGCCGCCGCCGCCCCGACCGCCGGTCGCGGTCGCCACCACCGGCGCGGGAGCGACGTTGTTCATCGCGTCCACCGCGTCCCAGGCGGCCTTGTAGCTGATCTTGAGCGACTTGGCGGCCTGGGTGATGGAGCCCCGTTCGGCGATCTGTTCCAGGAGCGCGATACGCTCCTCGCCGAGAAAGGCGACATCGTTGACGTTGAGCCAGAATTGGCCAGCGACGTTGAGTGGCGGTTTGTTCGACATGACGGGATCAGAACCGGGTCGCGCGCGGGGAGTGCCAGCCCCGCCAAAGCGTCCAAGCCGTGACGGCAAGCGTCAGGACGAACAGGAAAAAGGCCCAGTTCGCGAGCGATAGCCCCAGGATCACCAACTCTCGATTTTCGCAGAATCCGCTGGCCAGGAAGAGCGATGGCGCCTGTTGACCGAGCCATTCGATCAGACGTTCGATGGGGCCTAATTGACCGCCGACACAGGATGCCGTGTCCAACGGCTGGTATTGCAGCCAGCTCTGATAGGCGGCGACGCCGGCACCGACGGCGGCGAGCACCAACAACGCCAGACCGGACCCTTGGACCGCCAGACGCGACCCGCCAGGGGACTCGGCCAGCGCGGCAACCGTCGCCAACAGTGCCATCAGCATGAACAGCAGACGCTGAAAGATGCAGAGATGACAGGGAGCCAGATTCAGCCAGGGCGTCAGGATCAGACTCGCCAGGGCGGCCGATGCGCCGAGCATGGCCAGTAGCATCCAGACCGGACGCGGTGCGATCTTTAGCATTGTTCGAGATTCCTTTTAGGTCGTTCAGTTGGACCGTCAAACCGTCGGCGCGGAGCCATCAATCCGAGCGCCCCCATTGGTAAAGCCCGCTTCAACGGGCACGCGCAGATAGAAGAGGCTCAAACCCTGGGCGCCGAGATGGGCAATGAAACGATCCGCCTCCGCCTCGGTGAGCACGAATCCGACCTCGACCGGCAGATCCCCGGCAAGCTCGAAGAAATGCTCTTCGTGCAGACGCCCGTGGCGGCCGAACCCCGCCAGTGCGCGAAACGCCGAACCGCCATGGAAGCCCATGGACCGCGCCTCCTCCAGCAGCCATTCATACGCCAGTTTGCGATGATGGCGGCGGTTTTCGGCGACATAAAATTTGAGAAAACACCCCTGCATGGCCGCGCTCCTCTTGAGAGACGTGAAATTCCAGACCGCTTCCGCCCCGGCGTCAACCGCGCATCAGCAGATAGGCCAGCCACAGGCCGAGCGCCGTCATGGCCAGCGAGCCGGTCAGATGCGCCATGATTGCCCCCATGCCCCAAAGATAGTCGCCCCGCGCCAGCAGATTGACCACCTCCGCCGAAAAGGTGGAAAAGGTGGTGAGACCGCCAAGAAAGCCGGTGATGATGAGCAGGCGCGCTTCCGGTGGCAGACCGGGATGCCGGGAAAACCAGGCGACGGCCAGTCCGATCAGCAGCCCGCCCAGCAGGTTGGCCGCCAGGGTTCCGAGCGGCAGGGTCGGAAAGAGCGGATTGAGCCGGCTGCCCAGGAACCAGCGGAGCAGCGCGCCGAGTCCGGCGCCGGTGAAAACCGAGAAAACGGACAGAAGCGTCATACCGCGCTCAGGATTCCCGCGGCTCGGTCAGCTTATGCCAGAGAACGATCGTCGCCAGCAGCAGGGTCACGCCGTTGGCGAGGATGATCGGCCAGGCCCCGAGCAAGATGCCGTAAACGCCCCACAAGGCGACGCCGACCGTGAACAGGAGATACATCCAGAGCGAAAGGGCGCGGGTGTCGCGGGTGCGCAGAGTTTGCCAAACCTGAGGGACGAAAGATGCCGTGGTCAAAAAGGCCGCGGCATAGCCGAGCAGATCCGGATGTGACATGGTGACCGCGCCTGGAGGGGAAAAGGGGTTCTCAGCCAAACTTGTTTTCAGGAAATCACCTTACTGAACGCGACGGGTCTTCTCGTCCAGGCCCGAGAGCCCGAAGCGACGATCCAGTTCAGCCAGCACCTGCTCCGGCCCCAAGCCCTGCTGGGCCAGCAGCACCAGGGTGTGGAACCACAGATCCGCGACCTCGTACACAATTTTCTCGGGAACCCCATCCTTGGCCGCCATGACGGTTTCGGTGGCCTCCTCGCCGATCTTCTTGAGGATGGCGTCAAGCCCCTTGGCATAGAGCTTGGCAACATAGGATGACTCGGGGTCGGCCGCCTTGCGTTCTTCCAGGATCACGGAGAGACGTTCGAGGATATCGCTCATCGTGGCCGGCCCCGCTCAGGATTGACGATAGATGGCATCCGGATCCTTCAGCACCGGCGCAATCTCGGACCAGTCGCCGTTGGCGTCCAGTTCGCGGTAGAAGCAGTGGTGACGCCCGGTGTGACAGGCAATCCCGCCCTTTTGTTCGACCTCGATGACGACGACATCGGCATCGCAATCGATCCGGATCGCGTGCACGACCTGCTGATGCCCGGATTCCTCGCCCTTGTGCCACAGCCGGCCGCGCGATCGCGACCAGTACACGGCATGCCCGGTCTCGCGGGTGAGTCCGAGCGACTCGCGATTCATCCAGGCCATCATCAGGATGACGCCGGTCCCGGTTTCCTGGGCGATGGCGGGCACCAGCCCGTCCGCTCCCCATTTGATGGCGTCGAGCCACTGATCGGACATAGGTTTCGTTCTCGCTTTAGACGCGGTTTAGTCGGATGGATTCAGCAGGTCGGCCAGCCTCTGACCCTCGGCAAAGTCGAGCGTCCCTTCATAGATGGCGCGACCGGTGATGGCGGCGGTGATGCCGCTGCCGGCGCTCTCCGCCAAGGCGCGGATATCGTCGATCGTCGTGATTCCGCCGGAAGCGATGATCGGAATGCGGATCGCATCGGCCAACGCGCGGGTCGCCTCGACATTGGGTCCGGTCAGCATGCCGTCGCGTCCGATGTCGGTATAGACGATGGCGGTGACACCGTCGTCCTCGAAGCGCTTGGCCAGATCCTCGACCCGATGGGGAGTCATTTCGGCCCAACCCTTGATCGCGACCTGTCCATCCCTGGCATCGAGCCCCACCATGACCTGCCCCGGAAAGGAGCGGCAGGCACGCGCGACAAATTCAGGATCCTTGACTGCCTGGGTGCCGATAATGCAATAGGCGACACCGGCTTTCAGATAGGCTTCGATGGTCTTCTCATAGCGGATGCCGCCGCCGACCTGGATCGGCAAACCCGGATACGCCTCGGTGATCTCGCGAATCGACGCGCCATTCATCGGCTCGCCGGCGAAGGCGCCATTGAGATCGACCAGATGCAGCCGGCGAGCGCCCTCGCCCACCCAGCGCCCGGCCATCTCGACCGGATGGTCGGAAAAGATGGTCTCGTCGTCCATGCGACCCTGACGCAGACGCACGCAGCGCCCGTCTTTCAAATCGATTGCGGGGATCAGCAGCACTGGATTGTTCTCCCATCACAGAAATAGATCGCGGGAATCAGGCATTAGGCAACAACTGACCTCACAAAGCGCCCTTCGTCGAAGGCAGGATGCCGGCCATGCGCGGATCGGGCTCGACAGCCATGCGCAGCGCGCGCCCAAACGCCTTGAAGATGGTCTCGGCCTGATGGTGCGCGTTGACGCCGCGCAGGTTGTCGATGTGCAGTGTCATGCCCGCGTGATTGACCAAACCCTGGAAGAATTCATGAAAAAGGTCCACGTCGAAGGCGCCGATCAGGGCACGGGTGAAGTCCACCTGATACACCAGACCGGGACGGCCGGAGAGGTCGATGACCACGCGCGAAAGCGCCTCGTCCAGCGGCACATAGGCATGACCGTAGCGACGGATTCCCTGCTTGTCGCCCAGCGCGCTGGCCAGCGCCTGACCGAGCGTGATCCCGAGATCCTCGACCGTGTGATGGGCGTCGATGTGCAGATCGCCCACCGCCTCGATGTCGAGATCGATCAGACCGTGGCGGGCCACCTGATCGAGCATGTGATCCAGAAAGGGCACGCCGGTCTGGAAACGCGAACGGCCGCTGCCGTCGAGATCCAGCGTGACGCAGATCCGGGTTTCCAGTGTCTTGCGTTCGATGCGCGCCCGACGAGGAAGGGTGTCGACAGCCATTGAGTGATCGTTGCGTGGCCTGAAAGGGTGTCATTTAACCACAGACGGGCACTGGACCAGAAGAGCCGTGAGCGCCGCAACGCCGATGGATAGTGGGAGGGCGCAAGACAAAGCAACGTCTGTCTTGCCCACAGGATTTAACAGAGAAAGCGCCGCCAGCGTTCGGCCTTGTCCCGCGACTGTCGGGGCTTTCGCCTTTCCAGTGGGTGAACGACCGATTGAAACGGAAAACCGCCAAGCCTCCGATGGTCCGCGCTGTAGGCTGGAGGCTGACTGCTCACATCAGGTTTAACGCTCGATCAGGTAGAGTTCGACCCGACGGTTCCTGCTCCGACCCTCTGCGGTGTCATTGCTGGCGATCGGCTTGGCCTCGCCTATTCCTTCGGCGCGAATGCGGTCCTGCGCGACTCCCAAACCGACCAACGCCGCCTTGATGGCAATGGCACGCTGTTCGGACAGTCCGAGATTCCGTGCCGCACTACCCAGGCTATCGGTATGACCTTGCAGAAGGACCGTCAGATTCGGATGCTGGCCCAGAAATTCCGCGACCTTCTCCAGACTTGCCGTCCGAGCGGCCGGCAAGGCTGCCCCGCCCATCGGGAAATTGAGATCGGACTCGGCGAGCGACACCAGTACGCCGTCATCCGTGAATTGCGCATTGAGGGCGGCATAGTCGCGCTTGAACTGAGCGAGCGAATCGTCCCGTGCCCGATCGGATGCGTTGTCTTCCGCCGGTTCCCCCTGGCGCGCTTGCGCGATGGCGGCCAGAGCATCGGCGATACGCTGACGCTCGCGCTCGAACGCCTTGGCCTGCTGGTCCTTCCATGCCTCCAGGTCATCCTCCAGGGTCTGGACCTTTTGCTCCGTGACTGCCAGCAATTCACGCATGGCCTGCGTTTCCTGGACCACCCGAGGATCCGCCCACGACTCAGGCGCGCGCGCGGAGGACGCGTCGGATACCTTGGCGGCGATCGACTCGGCCGAATTCGGGCTCGCGATCCCGGCATGCGTGTCATCCTGACCGACGGCCGTTATCGGCTGCGTCGCGTCGACCAGATAGACGAGCAACAGTCCCGAGGCGAACATCAGGATCAGAAAACCGACCGCCAGGAGCGATTTTTGCTGTAACGCCGACTCTGGTTTTCGTTCTGGCGCTGACTGCGCCGGTGGTGCTGGATTGGCGTCGGACATGGTGTTTCCTGTTCTTTTGTGTCTGCGGGTGAAATGAATCGCGCTGGACCAATGCCTCACTCGACGTCGGCTCCAGCCATCCCTTAGCGCCTAAACTAATGATCCGGCGAACAGATACGATGATCGCGGACCGCCACCGCCGTGGCCGCCAGCAGCAACGCGACGATTCCGGTCAACATCGTCAGCACGCCCACCCCTAGATAGCGGTAAACATCACCGCCCGTGCGCTCGAACATCACCATGCTGGCAATACTGAACGCCGCCAGCGGAAAGGAATACGCCCACCAGGACAGGAAAAAATGCAACTTCAGGAAACGTCTCGCCTGCGTGAACAGCAACAGGGTCAGAAACAGCGCGCTGTAATAAAGCATGCGCGAAAAGCTGTCCATCTCGCCGACGAGTCGCATATAGGCGATGAAACCGACCGCGGGCGGGGCAATCAGGATAAACAGGGTCGGCATCAGACGGGCTTCGATGGGGTGATGAAACATCACCCGATAGATGATGATCGTCATCAGCACGATCCAGAACAGGATGCCGACGCTGAAAAAGAACCAGGAGACCTCCCCGTATCCCAGAGGCACCCCGGCGATCGGCACCAGGACATTGCCCACGGCCGGAATGAACCAGGCCGGATTCATGTGATGAATCTGAAAATGTTCGTGATGAATCCAGACACTCACCACATAGAGCGTGAACAACAGATGCAGGGAAGCGCCCGTCAGCCAAAGCCCCAGGCTCACGGACGGGACCAGATGCAGGAAGGCGATCGCGAGCAGCAGCAGACTGATCGAGATGGTCGGAAAAAAGTTCAGCTTGATCGGGTGGTGCAACTCCTTGAGCACCGACTGACGATAGACCGCCAGCTTGATTCCGTAAAACCCCGCCAGAACCACGAACAGGGTCGTCGTCAGGCCGACCAGCCAGGGGCTGATGCCCAAATCCAGATGCAGGACGGATTGCGCCTTTTCCCAGGCGATGGTCAGGCCGGCCATGCCCATGACCATCGCGAAAAACGAGATCGGAAAGTGTTCGATCCGCGAGCTGTCGAGTGTTTGCGTTGTCATCGGAGATCCTGGCTGCGTTCGTTAAAGGAGCGTCAGGGTCGGCGCGAACAGCAGAATGCCGAGCAGTACCGCCGTTGCGCCCACTTCATAAGACCAGAGGCCGAAAGGCTTGCGAACGACGGACTTGTATTCCAGGAACAGCGGTTGAATCCGAGTACATTGATTGGTTGTCATGATGAATCTCCGTTGACGCCGCCCGGCGGTCAGCGTGGCGGTCTTGCGGTCGGGGGGTGAGTTGCCGCACAGTCTACGGAGCCGCCAACACCGATGCATTGACAAATATCGGAGCAGATAGCTTGGTTATGGAGTCGAACGAAATCCGGAATCCCCGCAGGACAACCATCCGGAGCTTGACCCTCCTCGCGACACTCGCGCGGACAGATGACCGGCACTCCGCCCCCAGACACACCATGAACCGACAGGCCGACTGACCTCATGTCCTCGACTCAACCGCCCATTGCCGTTTTCGCCTCCTTCTCGGGGAGCGGCGGCGTCGAGCGCATGCTGATCAATCTGCTGCGCGGCTTCGTGGCTCTTGGCCAGCCGGTCGATTTGATTCTGGTCCGCGCCGAGAGCCCCCATTTGACCCGCCTGCCCGCGCAGGTCAATCAAATCCGCCTGGAGGAAAAACACACCTTTTTGGCGATCCCCGCGCTTGCCCGGTATTTGCGCGAGCGTCGTCCCGCGGCCCTGCTGGCGGTCAAGGACCGAGCCGGACGCGCGGCGGTGCTGGCGCGCATGCTGGCGCGGACCGAAACGCCCATCCTGCTGCGTCTCGGAACCAATCTGTCGACCGCCATGGCCGAGCGCACGCCCCCCGAGCGCTGGTTGCGCTATGCGCCGATCCGCCTGCTCTATCCGCGAATCGAGCGCATCGTCGCCGTCTCCAATGGCGTCGCCGACGACACCGCGCGCATCGCCCGAATCCCGCGCGCGCGGATCGAGGTGATCCGCAACCCCGTCATCACCCCGGAGCTGGACACGCAGGCGGCTGCGTCCTGCGCGCATCCCTGGCTGGTGCCCGGTCAACCGCCGGTGATCCTGGGCGCGGGACGTCTGCAACGCCAGAAGGATTTTCCGACCCTGATCCGCGCCTTCGCCCGGCTGCGCGCAACCCATGATTGCCGGCTGCTGATCCTTGGCGAGGGTTCCGGTCGTGCCAAGCTGGAGGCGCTGACCGCCAGACTGGGCCTCGCCGCCAGCGTCGACCTGCCCGGTTTTCAGACGAACCCCTACCCCTTTCTGGCGCGCGCCGGGTTATTCGTGCTGTCGTCCGCCTGGGAGGGTTCGCCCAATGTGCTGACCGAGGCCATGGCGCTCGGCGTTCCGGTGGTCGCGACGAACTGCCCGAGCGGTCCCTCCGAGATCCTGGATGGCGGGCGTTATGGTCCCCTGGTGCCGGTCGGCGATGTCGCGGGTCTCGCCGAGGCGATGCGGGCGACGCTCGAAAATCCGCTCCCGTCGGCGGTTCTGCGCGGCGCCGTTGCGGAATATGAACAAAGTCGCAGCGCCGGGCGCTATCTGCGGGCACTCCGGAACGCCGCGAACGGCGCATTCGATTGAAGCGCCCTCGGTTTTCAGGCGCGATGCTCGTCCAGACGGACAGTCGAAAACTCAACCCGCCTGAACCACCGCCAACGCGGTCATGTTGAGCAGACCACGCACCGAGACGCTCGGGGTGACGATGTGGGCGGCATACTCGGTGCCCAGCAGCATGGGACCGAAGGCGCCGCCCTCGTTCAGCGAGCGCAGCAGGTTGAAGGCAATATTGGCTGCGTCCTGATTGGGCATGACGAGCAGATTGGCGCGTCCCGTCAGACGCGACTCCGGGAAGCGCGCCTCGCGTCCGATGGCATCGAAGGCGAGGTTGGCGTGCATCTCGCCTTCGACCTCCAACCCCGGATCCTGTTCGCGCAGCAGACGCACCGCCTCGTTCATCTTGGCGGCACCGGGCGAGTCGTCGCTGCCAAAATTGGAGTGCGACAGCAGCGCAACCTTGGGAACGAGGCCAAACCGTTTGACCTCCGCCGCGCAGAGTCGCGCGATCTCCGCCAGATCCTCGGCGCTCGGATCGATCTGCACATAGGTATCGGCGATGAAGAGCGGACCGGCCGGAAGCACCAGCGCGCTCATGGCCGTGAGCCGCCGCACGCCGGGCGCGGTGCCGATGGCCTCCTCGACATGCTTGAGGTGACGGGCATAGCGTCCGACGATGCCACAGATCATGGCGTCGGCATCGCCGCAACGGACCATGGTCGCGGCCAGTACGGTCGGGTCGTTGCGGATGTATTCGCGCACTTCGTCGGGGGCATAACCACGACGCTTGACGCGGTCATAGAAGGTCTTCCAATGGGTCTCGAAGTTCGGATTCTCGCAAGGAACGACGAGGTCGAAATCGCGCTCGGGACGGATGCTCAGTCCTAACTCGCCAAGACGGTTGCCGATGACTTCCGGACGCCCGATCAACAGCGGTCGCGCGATGCCCTCGGCGACCGCCTGCTGGGCGACCTGGAGCACGCGCTCGTCCTCGCCCTCGGCGAAGATCACCCGCTTGGGCGCCATGCGGGCCTGATCGAAGACCGGCTTCATGGTCATGCCGGTGCGGAAGGCGCGATGGCGCAGCGACTGGCGGTAGGCGTCGAGGTCCGCGATGGGCCGGGTCGCGACCCCGCTCTCCATCGCCGCGCGGGCGACCGCCGGAGCCAGATGCTCCATCAGACGCGGATCGAAGGGCTTGGGGATCAGATACTCGGGGCCGAACTGGAGTTGATGGCCGCCATACGCCTTGCGCACGATGTCCGAAGGTTCGGCCATGGCCAGATCGGCGATGGCACGCACGCAGGCCGTCTTCATTGCCTCGTTGATCTCGCTCGCGCCGCAGTCGAGCGCGCCGCGGAAGATGAAGGGGAAACAGAGAACGTTGTTGACCTGATTGGGAAAATCGGAACGCCCGGTGGCGATGATGGCGTCCGGGCGCGCCGCGCGGGCGAGGTCGGGCATGATCTCGGGCACCGGATTGGCAAGCGCCATAATGATGGGCGCGTCCGCCATGCGGGACAGCCATTCCGCCTTCAGCACCCCGGCCGCCGATAGGCCGAGGAAGATATCCGCGCCCTCGATCGCCTGTTCCAGGGTGCGGTGCTCGGTGTCGATCGCGTATCGGCCCTTGTACTCGTCCATCTCCTTGACACGTCCCTGATGGACGACACCCGCGATGTCGGTCAGGGTGACATTGTCCTTGCGCAGACCGAGTTCGACCAGCAGATCCACGCACGCCAGCGCGGCGGCCCCGGCGCCGGAAGTGACCAACCGCGCCTGGCCGATCTCCTTGCCGACCGCTCGCAGACCGTTGAGGATCGCCGCCGAGACGACGATGGCGGTCCCGTGCTGGTCGTCATGGAAAACCGGGATCCCCATGCGCGCCTTGAGCGCGCGCTCGATGACGAAACATTCCGGCGCCTTGATGTCTTCCAGATTGATGCCGCCGAAGCTGGGTTCGAGCCGGGCCACGGTCTCGATGAAGGCTTGCGGGTCGCGCTCCTCGATCTCGATATCGAACACGTCGATATCGGCGAACTGTTTGAACAGCACCGCCTTGCCTTCCATCACCGGCTTGGAGGCCAGCGCGCCGATGGCGCCCAGACCCAGCACGGCGGTGCCATTGGTGATGACCGCGACCAGATTGCCCCGCGAGGTGTAGTGCGAGGCGTTGAGCGGATCGCGCTCGATCTCGCGGCAGGCGGCGGCGACGCCGGGCGAATAGGCCAGGGCCAGATCGCGCTGATTGGCGAGCGGCTTGGTGGCCTTGATCTCCAGTTTGCCAGGCTTGGGATAGCGATGATAATCGAGTGCGCTCTGGTCGAGTTCGTCTGACATCTGGATCTCCGGAAATGGTTTGGTGGCGCCGTGGCCTGTGACCGGCCTTTACGGTTCGATGATGCAGTGCAGCATGTTACCGCAAAGCCCTAGCGCGCAGGCATCGCGCCGCGGGCGAGCACTGCGATAACGTTGATCCCTGTAGCGACATTCCGGGGAACCCCATGCGTGTATAGGTTGCAAAATGGGGCAACAGCCTCGCCGTGCGCCTTCCTGGTTCTCGACCTTTTCGAGCGGCTCGGCCCCGTCTCCTGAAGCCGTTCGTGGTTCGAGTGCCTCACCACGAACGGCTTCAGGAGACGGCGAACGTCAGTCCACACTGAAAATTGCAGGCATCCGCGGTTGGCGGTAGTCAATCGCCGTCCGACCGATTAGGATCGCGTGATCATTCGCAACGACGCCGAATCATACTGGACGCGCTTCAATCGTGAAGATCATCATTCTGGGCGCCGGTCAGGTCGGCGCGTCGGTGGCCGAAAGCCTGGTCTCCGAAGCCAACGAAATCACCGTCATCGACACCGACACCCGGCGCCTGCGCCAATTGCAGGATCATCTGGATCTACGTACCGTGGCCGGGAACGCGGCGTTGCCCTCGGTGCTGCGCCAGGCTGGGGCCGAGGATACCGACCTGCTGATCGCCGTCACCCAGAGCGATCAGACCAATCTCTGCGCCTGCCGCACCGCCGACACCCTCTTCAAGATCCCGACCAAGATCGCGCGGCTGCGCTCGGCCGATTACGCCCAGCATCCCGAGCTACTGGACGGCAGGAATTTCGCGGTGGACTTCAGCATCTGCCCGGAGCAGATCGTCACCGATTATCTTCTCAAGCTGATCGGATTTCCCGAGGCGCTGCAAGTGCTCGAATTCGCCGACGGCATGGTCAGTCTGGTCGCCGCGCGCGCCCTGGCGGGCGGTCCGCTGGTCGGACATCCGGTCTCCGACCTGCGCCGCCACATGCCGAGGATCGACGCCCGCATCGCCGCCATCTACCGCGGGGATCAGCCCATCGTGCCCGAGGGCGACACCCTGATCGAGGCGGGCGACGAGGTCTTTTTCCTGGCGGCAACCCGCGACATCCGTCAGGTGATGAGCGAGTTGCGCCGCCGCGACCAGCCGACGCGACGGATCATGATCGCGGGCGGCGGCAACATCGGCTCCCGGCTGGCGGGCGTCGCGCAGGAGCGCTATCAGGTCAAGGTGATCGAGGCCGATGAGGCGCGCGCCCGGGAACTCGGCGCCACCCTGACGCAGTCGCTGGTGTTGCATGGCGACGCCACGGACGAGAACCTGCTCGCCGCCGAGAATATCGAGGAAATGGACATCTTCCTTGCCCTGACCAACGACGACGAAAACAACATCCTGGCCGCGCTGCTGGCCAAGAGTCTCGGCGCGCGCCGCGTACTGGCCCTGATCAATCGGCGCGCCTACGCGGATCTGCTCCAGGCCGACCGCATCGATATCGCCCTCTCGCCGGCCCAGATCTCCATCGGCTCGCTGCTCGCGCATGTGCGCCGCGGCGACGTGGCGGCGGTGCACAGTCTGCGCCGGGGGGCGGCGGAGGCGCTGGAATTCGTGGTCCATGGCGACCTCACCACCTCCAAGGTGATCGGTCGGCGGATCCACGACCTGGACTTGCCCAAGGGGGCCAGCATCGGCGCCATCGTGCGCGGGGTCAGCCGCGACATTCCAGGCGCCAGCCTGCGTCTCGGTCAGGTGCTGATCGCCCATGGCGACACACTCATCGAGCCCGAGGATCATGTCATCCTCTTCCTGGCGAGCAAGGATCTGGTGCCCAAGGTCGAACGCTATTTCCAGGTCGGTCTGGCCTTTTTCTGATGCGCTCGCTGCTCTCGGTCGCCAATGTCCTGGGGCGCCTGCTGATGATCTTCGGCATCGCCTATCTGATGCCGATCGTCTGCGCGGTCGTGTATCGCGACGGCACCCTGCTCACCTTCGTGGTCAGTCTGGGCGCCTGCCTGATCGCCGGTGGCGCGCTCACGCTCTCGACCCGAGGGTATCAGGCGGAATTGAAGGCCCGCGATGGCTTCATCCTGGTGGCCCTGGCCTGGACGCTCACCGCCGCTATCGCCACCGTGCCGCTCATCCTGCATGAGCAACTCTCCTTCACCGATGCCTTCTTCGAGACCATGTCCGGGATGACCACGACCGGCGCCACGGTGATGGTCGGACTCGATACCGTGGCTCCCACCATCAATCTCTGGCGTCATGAACTCAACTGGCTGGGCGGCATGGGCATCATCGTACTGGCGGTCGCCATCCTGCCCATGCTCGGCGTCGGCGGCATGCAATTGTTTCGCGCCGAGGTTCCCGGACCCATCAAGGACGCCCGGCTCACCGCCCGCATCGCCGACACCGCCGCGGTGCTCTGGAGCGTGTACTTCGTCATCACGCTCGCCTGCGCACTGAGCCTGCGACTGGCTGGCATGGGCTGGTTCGATGCCATCTGTCACGCCTTCTCGGCGCTCAGCCTGGGCGGCTTTTCCACACGCGACGCCAGCGTCGGCGCCTTCGATTCGCCCCTCATCGAGGGGGTTCTGATCTTTTTCATGGTGGTGGCCGCCCTGAACTTCGCCACCCACTTTACCGTCTGGCGCGAACGCAGCTTCCGGCCCTATTGGCGCGACGCGGAGGTCAAGGGGGTGCTGTCCGTGCTGCTGGTCAGTTGTCTCGGCTGCGCAGTCTATCTCTGGCTCGGCGAGGTCTACGCCAGCTTCTGGACCGCCCTGCGCCATGTCAGTTTCAATCTGGTCTCGATCGCGACCGACTGCGGTTTCGTCAGCACGGACTATGCCCTCTGGCCAACCTTCGTCCCCTTCTGGATGCTCTTTCTGTCCGCGCTCACCGCCAGCTCCGGCTCGACCGGTGGCGGCATCAAGATGATCCGCACCCTGATCTTGGTGCGCCAAAGCTCGCGCGAACTGACCCGGCTGCTGCATCCAGCGCTCGCGGCCCCAGTCACGGTCGGCGGGATGGCCGTTCCCAACCGCGTGGTCGTGGCCATCCTGGGGTTCATCTTTCTCTATTTCATGAGCATCGTGGCCATGACCTTCCTGCTCATCTTCGGCGGGCTCGATTTCATCTCGGCCTTCAGCGCGGTCATCGCCTGCATCAACAACATGGGCCCCGGACTCGGACAGGTCGGACCCGCGGCCAACTATGCCGGCCTGACCGACTACGATCTCTGGGTGTTGAGCTTTACCATGCTGCTCGGCCGGCTGGAGGTCTTCTCGCTGCTGATCCTCTTGACGCCGATGTTCTGGCGGAAATAGCCTGAGGGCCTTTGAAGACTTGCTAAACCGCGTCCAGCGCGACATGCGTAATTTTCAGTTTGTGTGTGGCTCTGGGGATTTCACCAGCCTCACGAGAGACGCGGTTTAAAATTTTATCTTTTTTAATATCTTAAACCGCGTCCGCTCCGACTATCGTCGATGCGGCCAAGGTTACTCCAATCCAAAACATCGCATACCGCACTGGACGCGGTTTACAAGATCACCAGGTTGTCGCGGTGGATCAATTCCTGATCGTCCAGGTAGCCCAAAATCGCCTCGAAACGGGCCGACGATTGCCCCTTGATGCGGTCCGCCTCCACGGCGTCATAATTGATCAGACCGCGCGCGATCTCCTTCCCGGTCTCGTCGACACAGGACACGACCTCGCCGCGATTGAATTTCCCCCGTACCTCCCGAACCCCAACCGCAAGCAGGCTGGTGCCTTTTTCGCGCAAGGCATTGACCGCGCCGGCATCCAGGATGAGTCGCCCGCGCGATTGCAAATGGCCGGCGAGCCACTGCTTGCGCGCGGCCTGCGGCCCCTGGAACGGGATCAGCAGGGTGCCCGCTGGCTCGCCGCGACCGATGCGGGTCAGCACCTCGACACCGCGTCCGGGGGCGATGACGGTCGGCGTGCCGGAGCGCGCCGCCAGCCGCGCCGCGCGCACCTTGGTCACCATGCCACCGGTTCCGAGTCCGGTCACGCTGCCGCCGGCGACCTCGTCCAGCAGTGGGTCGTCGACCCAGGTCTCGGCGATCAGGCGTGCATCGGGGTTGAAACGGGGATCCCGATCAAAGAGCCCATCCTGGTCGGTAAGCAGGATCAGCAGATCGGCCTCGATCAGATTGGCGACCAGCGCGGCGAGGGTGTCGTTGTCGCCGAAACGGAGTTCGTCGGTCGCGACCGTGTCGTTTTCGTTGATGACCGGGATCACGCCGAGCTTGAGCAGGGTGCGCAGGGTGCTGCGGGCATTGAGATAGCGGACACGATCAGCGAGATCGTCGCGCGTCAGGAGCACTTGGGCGGTGTGCAGTCCACGGGCCTGAAAACAAGCCTCATAGGCGCGCACCAATCCCATCTGGCCGACGGCGGCCGCGGCCTGGAGTTCGTGTAGCGCCTTGGGGCGTTGTCGCCAACCCATCCGGGCCATGCCTTCCGCCACCGCGCCGGAGGACACCAGCACGACCTCGCCGCCCGCCAGGCGACGCGCCGCCATCTGTTCGACCCAAGGCACGAGCATCTCGCGCTCCAGGCCGTGACCGTCCTGCGTCAGCAGCGCACTGCCGATTTTGACGACCCAGCGGCGGGTGTTGGACAGGGTTTCGCGGGTAATCATGGCGAGAGCAACCGAGAATCAATCGAGCGGATGCCACTCGCCCGCGTCGGGCGTAGCCGGCATGTCCCATTCGGAGGCAGCGGGATCCGTCCGCGCCAGATCCGCGCCAAGACTGGCGTCGGGATCGACCTTCAGTTGCTCGAGACGACTCATCAGATCGTTGACAAGCTCGGCCGTGCCTTGACCGGTCAGCGCGGAGATCCCATGGACCGGTCCCCGCCAATCGAGATCCGCCAACAGTTGCGCCTGACGCTCCCGATAGTCATCCTCATCGAGCAGATCGATCTTGTTCAGAACCAGCCAGCGTTCCTTCTCCGTGAGATCGCCACCGAAGGCAGCCAACTCGGCCTCGATCTTGCGTACCTGCCCGGCGGGATCCTCCTGATCGCCCAGCGGCGCGATGTCCACCAGATGCAGCAGCAGGCGGGTGCGCGCGAGATGTTTCAGGAAATGAATCCCCAGACCGGCGCCCTCGGCGGCGCCCTCGATCACGCCGGGGATGTCGGCGACCACGAAACTGCGATTTTGCCCGACCCGCACCACGCCCAGATTGGGATAGAGCGTCGTGAAGGGATAGTCGGCGACCTTGGGGCGCGCGCTGGAGACCTGACGGATCAGGGACGACTTGCCGGCGTTCGGAAATCCGAGCAGGCCAACATCCGCCAGCAAAATGAGTTCAAGATGGAGATCGCGGCGTTCGCCCGGCGTCCCCGGCTTGGACTGACGCGGCGCGCGGTTGGTGCTGGATTTATAGCGCGCATTGCCGATGCCATGAAAACCGCCCTGCGCGACCAGCATGCGCTGACCCGGCTCCAGCAGTTCGCCGATCAGTTCGCCGGTGTCCTGCTCGAACACCCGCGTCCCGACCGGCACCGGGACGACGAGATCCTCGCCGCCGCGCCCGGTCATGTCCTTGCTCATGCCGTTCTGCCCGCGCTCGGCACGATGCGTGCGCTGATAGCGGAAATCCACCAGGGTGTTGATGTTGTTGTCGGCGAGCAGATAGACGCTTCCGCCATCGCCCCCGTCGCCGCCATTGGGACCGCCGAAGGGGATGTATTTTTCGCGGCGAAAGCTCACGCAGCCGTTGCCGCCATCGCCGGCCTCGACCCGTATGAATGCCTCGTCGACGAACTTCATGAGCTTGATCCGACCCGGTGGTTTATAAAACGCGCAAATGAAAAAGCCCCGTCCCAGGGACGAGGCTCACCGCTTGACGCCCATGACAGGCGAACGCCGCTCCCAACGGGGAAATCAGGCGCTCTCGACAGTGACGAACTTACGGTTTTTCGGCCCCTGCACCACGAATTTCACGACACCGTCGCGCAGCGCGAACAAGGTGTGATCCCGACCGCAACCGACGTTGACGCCATTGTGAAACTTGGTGCCACGCTGGCGGATGATGATGCTGCCTGCCGTGACGGTTTGACCGCCAAACACCTTGACGCCTAAGCGTTTGGATTCGGAATCGCGACCGTTGCGTGAACTGCCGCCTGCTTTTTTATGTGCCATCGGAGCCTACTCCTCAACCGGCGCTGATGCTGACGATCTTGAGCGCAGTAAACCATTGACGATGGCCCTGGCGCTTCAGATAGTGCTTGCGACGGCGAAATTTAACGATCTTGACCTTTTTCGCTCGCCCGTGACTTTCGACCGTCGCGGTTACCCTGACACCGTCGAGATAGGGCTTGCCGACCTTGACGTCATCGCCATCGGCGACCATCAGAACCTGGTCGATGTCGATGCTCGCGCCAGCCTCGGCAAGGAGCTTCTCCACTTTAACCGTATCACCTTCGGAAACCCGGTATTGTTTACCGCCGGTTTGAATGACCGCGTACATGTCTGAAAATCCCCAGGACTGTTCGGAATTGTCGACGCCCGGCGCCGGAACAAAGAAGCGGAAGCATAACCGAAGAGGCACTACGCGTCAATCGTTTAGATCGACGAAACGACTCGACTTCACCCGGGCGGACCGCAATTCGGAAACCGCCACGGTAGAGTTCCTCGATCGGCAGTCGACCGGGACAACCGAATTGGCGTAACCTTGGCTTCATCGACATGAAATCCAAATATAACCCTGAGCAGGCAGCTTGACAGTCGCCCGCGCCGCACCTAGGATCGGCCGCCATCATCGACAGACCCCAGATACCCATGGATCTCTCCACGATTCGACACCCTGTCGCCGAGGACTCGAAGGCCGTGGACGCCTTGATCCTGCGCCGACTCCAGTCTGATGTTGTCCTGATCAACCAGATCGGTCACTACATCGTCAACAGCGGCGGCAAGCGTCTGCGCCCGCTGTGCGTGCTGCTCGCCGCGCGCGCCTGCGGCTACGAGGGAGAGCGTCACATCGATCTTGCCGCCGTCGTCGAATTCATTCACACCTCCACCCTGCTGCACGACGATGTCGTCGACGGCTCCGAACTGCGCCGCAATCGCGAGACCGCCAACGTCGTCTGGGGCAATGACGCCAGCGTGCTGGTGGGCGATTTCCTCTACTCGCGCGCCTTTGAAATGATGGTCGACGTCGGCAGCATGCGCGTGATGGAAGTGCTGGCGCACGCGACCAACCGCATCGCCGAGGGCGAGGTGCTGCAACTGCTCAACGAGCGCGACCCGGACACCGACGAGGCGCGTTACATGGAAGTCATCACCCGCAAGACCGCCACCCTGTTCGAGGCGGGGGTTCGGCTCGGCGCCGTGCTGGCCGGCTCGTCGTCCGTGATCGAGAAGGCCGCCGCCGACTATGGCCTGAGCCTCGGGATCGCCTTCCAGTTGATCGACGACGCGCTCGATTACAGCGTCGACAATGCCGAACTGGGAAAAAATGTGGGCGACGACCTGGACGAAGGCAAGCCCACGCTGCCCGTGATCCGGGCCATGGCTGTCGGCACCCCGGAGCAGCGCGCGCTGCTGCGTGACGCCATCGAAAACGGCGGACGCGACCGGATCGATGTCGTGGTCGAGGCGATTGCGTCGACCGATGCGATCGCCTACACTACCCAGCTTGCAAAAACCTACGTGACGCGGGCAAGGGATGCGCTCGAAGCCCTGCCCGCTTCCGCGGCAACCGAGGCTCTCGCCATGATGGCGGATTTTGCGGTCAGTCGCACGCATTGACGATTTACCCGTTTTCGGGGTGTAGCTCAGCTTGGTAGAGCGCTGTCTTCGGGAGGCAGAAGTCGCAGGTTCGAATCCTGTCACCCCGACCAACATTCACGATTTAAATAAGCCGCTTAACAGCGGCTTTTTCATGTCGCCCAAGTCGCTTTTCTGAGGAGAGTCCGGGCAGTGACTGGCGCGAAACCGTGTGCGTGGGAATCACCCTCTCCTCCAGCGCCTGAAAGGCCGCCGGATCGCGGAAAAAGTTGGTGACGCCGATCAAGAGATCGCGAAACAGGGCGTTCAACTCGGCGGGAGTCTGCCGCAGATCGCGCCTCATTGAGTGCCTCGGTCACGAACTCTCGGTCGCGAACTGATAGCGACCGGGACTGATCTGCTTGGCTTGATACATGGCGGCATCCGCGCGCTGGATCAGCGCGTCGATGGTGTCGCCATCTTGCGGGAACAGGCTAATGCCGAGACTGGGCAGACACTGCAGTTCCAGCCCCGCAATCGGATAGGGTGGCGTCAAATCCGCGATGGCGCCGCGCGCCGCGCTCGCCACGTCCTCGCGGTCGCGGACGTTCGCCAGGACGACGATGAACTCGTCGCCGCCGAGTCGGGCGATCAGATCCTCCGCGCGGAAGGCGTCCAGCAGCCGAATCGCGAAGCCTTGCAGAAGCTGATCGCCCACCGGATGACCATAGGTATCGTTGACCGCCTTGAAGTGATCCAGATCGAAAAACAACACCGCCAACTGACCGCCCGCCCGCCGGGCGCTCGCCAGCATGTGATTGGCCAGTTGATCCAGCAAGGCGCGACTGGGCAGGCCGGTCAGTGGATCGTGTTGGGCCAGATGAATCGCACGGTCCTCGGCGGCTTTACGCCGGGTGACATCCTGATGCACCAGCAGCACCCGCTCCAGCGCGCCCTGGGCGTCCAGGGTCGCCTCCAGGCGTGCGACGAACCAGCGATAGAACCCATCCCTGCACCGCAGTCGGTATTGCATCTCGCACGGCGCGGCATGCGCCTCCACGAAGCGGTCGAGAGCATCGAGAATGCGGACCCGATCCTCCGGGTGCAGCAAGGCCGCCCAACCCTCCAGTCGATGCGGCAATTCGTCGAGTGAATAGCCGGTTTGCTGCCACCATTCAGACGGGAAAAACACCTCGTTCGTGTGCGTATCCCATTCCCAAAAGGTTAATTCGGCAATCTCCGCCACCCGCCGCAACCGCTTCTTGGTGTCCATCAGCACTTGTTCGGTGTGTTTGCGCGCGCTGATGTCGATCAGTATGAGCCGCCAGAGCGGCTGGTCGCCCTGCGTCTCCGGCGCCAGGCCGATTTCCAGAAAACCCCAGACCTGCTGCCCGGACGCCTGCCGCAGGCGCAGCTCGCAGGACTTGCGCTCGCCCGCGGCGCGGCGCTGGCGGCGACAGCGGTAATAGATGTCCTGATCCGCGGGGAGGATAAATTGCGTCAGCGGCAGCCCGACCAGGCTGCTCCGCGAGGTGCCCAGCAGGGTGGCCGCGGCGAGGTTGGTCTCCTGGATCAGCCCCGCGCCGCTAAGGGTCAGATACCCCACGGGGGCGAGGTCGTAGAGGTCGAAATAGCGGGCGCGCGACCACTCCAGCGCATCCTGGGTGTGACGCAGCTCCTCGTTCTGCATCTCCAGTTCGAGCTGATGCGCGCGCAGCTCGTGGACCAGCCGTTCGGCCGTCTCGGACATGAAGGCATCCATCCCTGGGTTCGCCTGGGTGGCGAGTCGGGTCTCGGCCCGGTGGCGCAGGTCTGGATCCGGTTCCGACACCGGAGAGGAATCATCGGGGGGTGGCATGAGGTCGCTCTCGCGTGTTGAGGTTCGGTCGAATGGGACGAATGGGAAATCCGGGGCTCGGCGCGTGAAGCCGTTCATGGTTCGACCCTTCGACGGACTCAGGACTCACCGCGAACGGATGCAATGTCACCACGCACGGATGCAGTCTGGGTAAGATCTTTTCCAAAAATCGCCTCAAATGGCAAAGCGGTTGGGCAGCAACCGGTCGCACTCTTTCTTGACCACCGCGTAACACTCGCAGCTCCGCTGCTCCAATCCCGGGCGGTCGAGGACCGTGATATGGCCCTGCGAATAGCGGATCAGGCCGGCCTCCTGCAACGTGAGCGCGGCCTCGGTGACGCTTTCACGGGGCACCCCGAGCAGGTTGGCGATCAGCTCCTGCGTCATCACCAGGTCGCTGCCCTCCAGACGATCCAGACTCAACAGCAGCCAGCGGCACAGTTGCTGGTCCAGCGAGTGGTGTCGGTTGCACGCGGCCGTTTGCACCATTTGGGTGATCAGCATCTGGGTATACCGCAGCAGCAGGTGCATCACCGGACCGGCGCGATTGAACTCGTCCATCATCATCTGAGCCTTCAACCGAACGCCCACGCCCGCGCTTTGCACCACCGCGCGGCTGGGCGTGGTCTCGCCGCCCATGAACAGCGAGACGCCGACGATGCCCTCATTGCCCACCACCGCGATCTCGGCCGAGGCGCCGTCCTCCATGACGTACAGCAGTGAGACGATGGCGGTAAGCGGAAAATACACATGATCCAGGATGCGGTCCGATTCGGAGAGCACCTCGCCCAGCGGCATCTCGACCGGCTCCAGTTGCGGTCGCCAGCGTTGCCACTCGGCCTCTGGCAGCGCGGCGAGCAGGTGGTTTTTCTTCGGGTCGAGGGCAATGGACATCAGTGAACTCCGTGGAGAGGGGATCCATGCGGGTGATCCCGGCAGCCGAGATCTGTTTGACGATAGAGCGTCGATGCTACTCCGTCTGTCTGTAAACGCACGTACGGACGACGCGGCCGGTTTCCACGCAGGGTTCAACCGCGCCCGAGCAGGCTATGTTCAAGTCATCACAGCCACTTCCAATCCCGCACCTCCGGCAAATCCTCCCCATGCTCGGCGATGTGGCGCTGGTGTTCGATGAGCTTGTCGCGAATCGCCTGCTTGGCGTAGGCGCCCCTGGGGCCAAGTCGCGACACCTGATCGATGACGTCGGCGACCACGTTGATGACCCGGATCTTCAGGTCGGGAACATGCGTGCGCAGCAAGGCAACGGCGTCCAGGGTTTCGAGCGTCGGCACGTCGCCGGCGCAGGCCATCACGACCATGGGAGGAGAGCGGATAGTTGAGCGAGGCGATCGGCCGCCGCCAGGGGATGTCATTGCACACCCTGAGTCACTTGGCGTGCTGGTTGAACATGGAGTCGATGAGATGTCGGTCTGTGCGTTACAGAACATAGGGTCAGGCCCCGACTCCCTTCGACATGCCGCAGCCCGCATAGGCGGTGAGATAGATGTAGCAGGTCCGCGCATCCTCGGCCAGATCGCGGAAACTCAAGCGGCGGCCCGGCCAGAGCGTGAAATCCGGTTCGTTCGCGCCTGGCGTCAGATCGTGCACCGCCATGCCCCAGTCCAGGAAGACACGCTGGCGCGCCGGACCCTCGATGACGATGCGCACGTCGCGGTGGCGCGGGTCGGCCTTGACCTCGTCCATCAGCGCGGACACGACCTCCCGCTGGCCTTCGAGCATCTGCATGAACAGACCGTCCTGATAGAGCAGACAGCCGGTCAGTCCAGTCGAGCGATTATAGGTATTGGATTGTTTCCGCAGGGCGTCGAGCGTCGCCCCGGACATCGGCGGCATCGCCTGACTGACATAGATGAGGAAGTAGAGTGGCGCCGCCGCGTCAGGTGCGTCGCCGCCATGACGATCACGCTCCAGGGTGTCGACAAACACCGGTTCCGCGAGCGGACGGTGAAAGTAATAGCCTTGCGCGAACTCGCAGCCGTAGGCGCGGAGTTCGCGCCGCTGGGCGTCGGTCTCGACGCCTTCCGCCACCAACTTCAGCCCGAGGGCGCGACCGAGTCCGATCACGGCGCGGATGACCGCGCGGTTCTCCGGACGCTTGTCGATGCCATCGACGAAGGCCCGGTCGATCTTCAGCACCGCGACCGGCAGGCGCGTCAATTGCGCCAGCGAGGAATAGCCGGTCCCGAAATCGTCCACCGCCACCCGCAGACCCAGCTCGGTCAAGCGGCGCAGGAGGCGCAGATTGAGTTCGACATCCGCCATCAGCGCGGTCTCGGTGATTTCCAGCACCAAACGCGCCGGATCCGCCCCCGTCTCGCGCAGGATGGCGGCAAACTCCTCGACCAGCGATTCCTTGCTCAACTGTCGCGGCGAGACATTCACCGACACATAGGGCGCCTCGCTGCCCCAGCGTCGCCGCCAGTCGGCCTCGGCCAGGCACGCCTGGCGGAAGACCCAGGCGCCGATGGGCACGATGGCGCCGGTCATCTCGGCGATCGGAACGAAGACCGCGGGCGAGATCTCGCCCTCGGACGAGTTCCAGCGCAGCAGCAGTTCCGCGCCGACGATGCGACCGCTCTCGGCGACGACGATCGGCTGAAAACGGGTCGACAGCTCGTTGCGCTCGATCGCCGTGCGCAGGCCATTGACGATGGCGAGCCGCTGCTGGTCCAGGTCGTGCTGACTTGGACTGAAGAACCGCCAGCCGTCGCCGCCTCCTTCTTTCACCGCCGACATCGCCGTTTCGGCATGGCTCAACAGATCGTCGACGCAGTGGGTATTGCCGTTACCGATGGCGAGCCCGACGCTCGCCGTCACGATCCGTTGCCGCCCGTCGCACTCCAATGGCTGACGCAACGCCTCGTTGATGCGGTCGGCCAGGACGGACAGCGTGGCCGGCTGTTCGATCTGCTCGCAGAGGATGAGAAATTCCTCATTGGCAAAACGCGCCAAGGTGTCCCCCGGCCGGATCTGCTCGGCGAGCCGCTCGGCCACTTTCTTGAGCAAACGGTCGCCGATGTCATGGCCATCCGTGTGCTTGACCAGATTGAAGCCGTCGAGATCGACGAACAGCACCACCAGGCTCAATCCATTGCGCCGCGAACGCTGTAAGGCGTTGGCGAGCCGATCGCGGATCAGTGGCAGACCGGGCAGTCCGGTGACTGGATCGTGGCTGGCGTGTCGCATCTGTGCGTCCTCCATGCTCATGCCGATCGCGTCGGTCATGGCGGCGTTTTGGGTAGTGGATTCAGGCCATTGCGCTAATGGTCCGGCGAAAGCGCGTGAGCGCGTGAGCGCGTGAGCGCGATACCGAAGAATACCGCGCCGATCATGGCAAGCAGACACCGTTTCCGCCCCGCTGGTCTGTACGTTACAGAACATAGGGTTGCGAAAGCGCAAAGTTTAAGCGAAAGGCGGCGACGCGCGTTGGCGCAACGACGGACTTGGCGATTAAAACCGGTTCTATGTTCGCTAACGCACTGAAGCGCTTCATCCTGACGGCGTAGATTCAGTCATCCCAGGTGCATTCACTGATCTCGTGCGACACCGCGCGAGCGGTGGCGCAAACCCCGACCCGGTTGCTCGGGAACCGATGCACACTGGACGGACCGACCGCAATGCAACGCCAACCGATGGCCAAGAAGAGGTAATGATGATGAATAAGCTCCTGACACTGATGCTGCTGATCGCGATCAGCGGATTGTTCGGCTGCAACACCATGGAGGGTGCCGGCAAGGATCTCCAGAGCGGCGGCGATGCCTTGAGCGAGACGGCAAGAGACGTCAAGAAGGATCTGTGACGCGGCGAAAAGCGCATACGCACCGCTAGCGACGCCAGGAAGCCAGCCATGACAGACGCGGTCGGCTTCCTGTTCCGCGGAGATCGTGCGTCGACACGGCAGCGGCTGGCCTGGATCGAGACCCTGCGCGTCAAGCTGCTGCTCGCCGCCCTCTTCTTCATTGCCCTTCGCGCTCTGGCCGATCGGTCCGGACTAGCTCCTGGGCGGCGCGCTGGCCGCCATCCTCTTGCTCTATCGCTTCGATGTTCACGACGACCGCGCGTTGGTGCCCGCGGCGGCGGCTCCCAGCGGGCTCGCCGTCGGCGCGCCGCACGCCCTCGCGGCCGAGGAGGTGTTGCAGACGCTGCGCACATGAGAGGGGGCAACGTGGAGCCTGTCTAAATCATATTTTCTCAAGATTTCCCGTCCGCCCCGAGGAGGACGGAAGGACCGGAACCGCGACCCGATCTCAATCGATCCCGCCACGGGCCGATCCGGCACGGAGGCCACCATCCATCGTCAACCACTGGAGCATTCGTGATGAATTTTGATTACACCAAACCCAACGTCGGCAATATTGACCGCATCATCCGCGCGATTCTCGGCGCTCTCCTGATCGTTGCCGTCTTTCGCGGAAGTAGCTGGATCGGTGGACTGATCGGCGCGGCGCTGCTCGCCACCGCTTATTTCCGGTTCTGTCCGGCCTACACGATCTTCGATTTCAACTCCAACAAGGACGTGACGCCCGTGAGCAAATAGGCCGGAAGGCCGCACACCGGCCGGGTCATCAGGCCCGACGGTGCCCACCGACCGTCCGCTCCCGCGCCGATCGGCGCGGGTCAACCGAGGATTCATGCATCCCTGTCCGCCGCCTTGATGGTCAGCGAAGATACGCCTTCGTGACATATTGCAGCACCATGCGCTGGGTATTGAAAAACGAACCGTTGAGTGCGATCAGAAGTTGCCGCTTAGAGGGTGTAGACAAAAATAATTGAGCTGCTATTTGTATACCAGTCTACAACTGAGCTGGTGTGCGCTGATGTCGAAAGCTGGTCGTCCCCCCAAGATTCACGAGGCGGAGCAAGCGGTATTGCGTCAAATTGTCACGGATCGCCCGACCTCCACGCTGTCAGAGATTGCCCGGGAACTCGCGGCACGGACGGGAATCGAGGCTCATGAAGCAACGATTCGCAAGTCCTTGCGGGAGGCGGGCGTCACGCGCCTCCGGGGCGAGAGTGGTCTCGAGGCGCAAGCGCGCGCAACGCCGCGTCGGTATGGGTATACGGATGCGCATCGTCGCCACGACCCCGACCAAAGCTACCCAAGTTGTCTGACCGATGCGGAGTGGGACTTGGTCGCCGCTCTCTTTGAGATGCCGGGCGGGCGGGGTCAACCGCCCCGCGTGTCGCGCCGGAGCATCCTGGAGGCGTGTTGCTACGTGGTGCGCACGGGGTGCGCGTGGCGGATGCTGCCGCACGATTTCGCGCCTTGGCAGAATGTCTACAAGACGTTTCGCCGTTGGAGTGCGGCTGGGAAGTTTGAGCAGATGCATGATCGACTGCGGGGGCAATGGCGCGAACGCGAGGGGCGTGAGATCGCGCCGACGGCGGCGGTGCTGGATGCGCAATCGACCCGCGGCTCGCCGCAGGGTGGACCGAGCGGCTTTGATGCGGGCAAGCAGGTCAAGGGGCGCAAGCGCAGCCTGGTGGTCGATACCTTGGGGTTCGTGTTGGCGGTGAGCGTGGTCGCGGCCAATCTTCAGGACCGCGATGCCGCCTCGGGCGCCGTCGCTGACGCGGCCGCCAAGTACCCCCAGATCAACACGCTGTTTGTCGATAGCGCCTACGCCGGTCAATTTGCCCAAACCACCGAGCAGACCCACGCGATCCGCGTGGAAGTCGTGCGCCATCCAGCCAACAAAAGCGTTGGCTCCTGGCACGTGGACGGGGCGCCTGACCGAGTGGTGATCGCCAACGCCGACGGCTTCGTTCCGCTGCCGAAGCGCTGGGTTGTCGAGCGCACCCATGCGTGGAATGAGCGTGCCCGTCGATTGATCATGCATCATGACCGTCTGCCAGCGGTCTCCGAAACCTGGGTTTGGCTGGCGGAGGCGCGCATCCTGCTGCGGCGGTTGACCACAACGGTTTGATTTTGTCTACACCCTCTTAGGCAGAAAGACACATGAACACCTCGACCCGATGTTCGCGGCGGTCGTCCACCAGCGGAATCCTCGGCGCGTCCTGCGCGACACCGTCCAGCGCGATCCGCGTCCCGCCCTCGCCATCGACGCCTTGCGTCACGACGATCCGGTAGAACGTCTCCCGATAGCGGTAACGCAGCTTGAACCCCTCCCAATCGGCCGGGAGACAGGGCGCGAGATGCAGGGTGTCGACCTCCAGCCGCAGCCCCAGCAGGGATTCCAGGATCAGCCGGTACATCCAGCTCGCCGAGCCGGTGTACCAGCTCCAGCCACCGCGCCCGATGTGCGGCGCGACCCCATAGACATCGGCCGCGATCACATAGGGTTCGACTTTGTAGGTCGCAATATCCGCGGGCGAGCGGCCATGGTTGATCGGGTTGATCATGGCGAAGAGTTCCCAGGCGCGCGCCGCATCTCCCAACTGCGCGAACGCCATCGCCGCCCAGATGGCGGCATGGGTGTACTGCCCGCCGTTCTCCCGCACGCCGGGAACATAGCCCTTGATATAGCCCGGATTCAGCGCCGAGGTGTCGAAGGGCGGATCCAGCAGTTGAATCAATCCGGCACCCCGGCGCACCAGCCGCGCATCCAGCGCCGCCATGCCCATGCGGGCGCGCGTCGGATCGCCGGCCCCGGAGAGCACCGACCAACTTTGCGCGAGGGAGTCGATCTGACACTCGACCTGACTCGCCGAGCCCAGCGGGGTGCCGTCATCGAAATAGGCGCGACGATACCAGCCGCCATCCCAGCCATGCCGTTCGATATTCCCGCGCAGTTGCTCGGCCTCCCGCTGGCAGCGCTCGACGAAAGGCAGATCGCCCTGCAAACGTGCGACCTCGCTGAACTGCATCAGCACCTCATAGAGGAACCAGCCCAGCCAGATGCTCTCGCCCCGGCCCTGGATCCCGACCAGATTCATGCCGTCGTTCCAGTCGCCGGAACCCATCAGCGGTAGGCCATGCTCGCCGAAGCGCAGACCGTGCAGGATGGCACGCACGCCATGTTGGTAGAGACTCGCCGATTCGTCGGCCTGACCGGGCAGATCGTAATAGGCGTCGTCATCCCCGCTGACCAGACGGCCCTCCAGGAAACGGGCCGTCTCCTCCAGCACGCCGGTATCGCCGGTGGCCAGGACATAGCGGCAGGTCGCCAGCGGTAACCAGAGATAGTCGTCCGAACAACGGGTGCGCACCCCACGGCCCGACGGCGGATGCCACCAGTGCTGCACATCGCCTTCGGGGAACTGGCGGCCGGCGCAGCGCAGCAGTTGCTCGCGCAGCCGTGCGGGCTCGGCATGGATGAGCGCCATGGCGTCCTGCAACTGGTCGCGGAAGCCGAAGGCGCCGCCCGACTGGTAGTAACCGCTGCGCGCCCAGAGACGGCAGGCCAGGGTCTGATAGAGCAGCCAGCCGTTGGCCAGGACATTGAGCGCGGCGTCCGGGGTGTCCACCTGCACCGCGCCCAGGGTGCGCGTCCAATGCCGGCGCACCGCCTCCAACACGGTCCGCGCGACAGCCGCCCCGCGACCGCGATGCACCAGGGGGCTGGCATCGTCCGCGCCGCGCCGACCGACCACGCCCAGCCGGAAGACGATCTCCTGCGTCTGCCCCGGCGCCAGATCGAAGCTCGTCTGAAGCGCGGCACAGGCATCGAGCGCGGCACCGACCTTGCCGGACAGGCGCATTCGTCCCAGCGCGGCCGGCTGGCCGAGTGTCCCGTTGCGACCGATGAATTCAGTACGGTCGCCGCTGACGGTCCGCGCCGGATCGTCCACGTCGAAAAAAGCGAGGCGGTCAGCGAATTCGGTGTTGTAAGGATTGCGCGCGAAGACTGCGCCGCTGGTCGGATCGATCTCGGTGATGACGTGCAGCGCCGACTTGGGCCGCAGATCGCCGAGCACCCACTCGACATAGCCGGTCGCGGACAGCCGACGCGCCTGATGCGACCGGTTGATGACCTTCAACACCGAGAACTTGATGGGCGCGTCCAGGGCGACATAGACCCACAATTCGGACTGGATGCCATCCTCGGTATGCTCGAAGACGCTGTAGCCGAAGCCGTGGCGGCTGACATACTCCGCGGGGCCGCCGGCGGGCAGCGGTGTCGGTGACCAGACCTGCCCGCTGTCCTCGTCGCGCAGATAGAAGGCTTCGCCGCTGGTATCGCTCACCGGGTCGTTGTGCCAGGGCGTGAGCCGGAACTCGTGGGCGTTCTCGCTCCAGGTGTAGGCCATGCCGCTTGCCGAGATGACCGTCCCGAAGTGCGGATTGGCCAGGACATTCACCCAGGGCGCGGGCGTTGTCTGGCCGGGCGTGGTGGCGATGATGTACTCGCGCCCATCGGGGCTGAAACCGCCCAGCCCATTGTCGAAGAGACGCGGCGCGCGTCCCTCCGGCTCCGCGTCGTTGACCACTTGGGGCGCGATGCTCCGACTCCATTCGGCAAAGCGGCTGCGGGTCGGGCGCAGGCGTGGCACCCGTTTTTCCGGCGGACCGCGCCGCTTGAGCTGCTCCGCCAGGGTGCCCCGGGTGTCGCTGAGGATGACCCGTGCCACCGTCTGGAACAGGATGCGGTCCTCGTGGCTGATCTGATCCGCCGGGCGGACGAAGATGCCGCCGGGCCGGTCGATCACATGCGCCTCGGCGCCCGCCGCGATCAGCCCCAGGATCTGGTCATGGAGGAGTTGCCGATAGCCGGCGCGATCCTCGTTCCAGATCACCAGATCCACGGTCAGCCCTTTCAAACGCCAATAGGCGTGGGCCTGGACCAGTTGATGGACCAGCTCGATGTTCGCCGGATCGCCGATCTGCACCAGCACCAGCGGCACGTCGCCCGAGACCGCATGGCTCCAGAGTCCGGATTGCCCACGCCGATTCTGGCTGAGAATGCTCGGCTCGGCGCGCAGCGAGGCATTGGTATAGAGGATCGAACTGGCGAGACGCCCGTAGAGCTGCACGTCGGACTGGCTGGCATTGATCTGGCGCAGCACCACCTGACTGTGGGTCCAGGCCAGATCGAAGACGCGATCGGCGAGTCGCTGATCCTGATATTTCTCGACCAGACCCACGGCCATCTCGCGGCTGTCGCCGATGCCGGTGACCCGATCGATGGTGGCGGATTGATCGGGATCGAGGGTGATCGTATAGCGGATGGCGACGATCGGATCCAACACCGAGCCAGCGCTGCCCGAGAGCGTGCCGTCCATCGCTTGTGGATTGGCGAGGGTGCGGTCGCGCCCGATGAAGCGCATCCGATCCGTCTCATAGGAGGCCGCGCCGCAATCGGCTCCGCGCACCACCATCAGGTGAAACAGCCAGGGCGAGGATTCGTCGCGCGAGCGCGGGCGGCGGGTGCAGAGGATCGCCGGTTGCGGGTCGAGGAGTTCGGTCTGGACGAAGAGATTGCTGAAAGCCGGATGCAGCGCGTCGGCGGCGGGCGGGGCGAGCACGACCTCGGCGTAACTGGTGATCTCGATGACCCGGCGGGCGCGCCCGCGGTTGGTGAGACGCACCCGGCGCAGCTCGATGTCGTCTTCCGGCGAGACCGCGATCTCGGTATAGGACTCGATCCCCTGGTCGCGGCGGCGGAATTCGGCTCGCCCTTCCGAGAAGATGGCTTCGAAGCTGTCCGGTTGGGTGAGCGTCGGCTGATAGGTGGTCGACCAGAACTCGCCGCTCGCCAGGTCGCGCAGATAACAGAAGCTGCCCCAGGAATCGCGGGTCGTATCCTCGCGCCAGCGGGTGACGGCCAGATCCTTCCAGCGACTGGAGCCGCCGCCGGCGTTGGTGACCATCACATGGTAGCGGCCATTCGACAGCAGCTTCACTTCCGGGATGGCGGTGTGAGGGCTGGTGAAGACGCGAATCGGCGACTCCTGACCAGTGTCCGTCGTGCGGATGTCGGTCGGCTCGCCGGTGGCGTGCGAATAGAACGATGGGGTCTTGGGGATACGTTCCTGGAGCAGCAGGGCGGTCGCCTGGAACAGCGGTGCCGACATAAAGCGCCGCTGCATCGGACGGTCCAGCAACAGATAGGCCAGCGACAGGAAACTCATGCCCTGGTGATGGGCCATGAAGGAGCGCACCACGGCGCTGCTCTGCCCGCGCGGCAGCCGCGACGCCGTGTAGTCGATGGCCTCGTAGAAACCGTAGCGACCTGCGAAGCCGCTCGCGGCAAGGCGCTGGAGATTCTGGCACGCCGCCTCGGGCGCCACCATCAGGGCGAGCGCCGAGGCATAGGGTGCAATGACCAGATCCTCGGCCAGCCAGCGTTTGAGTCCCAGGCCGGGCACGCCGAAGGCGTGATACTGATAATTGAGATGAATATCGACCGTGTTGTAGCCGGACTCGGACACGCCCCAGGGGACGCCGCGCTGCTTGCCATACTGGATCTGCCGGGCGACCGCCGTACGATAGGTCTGATCGAGCAGGGTGTGATCGTAGGTCGGCATCACCAGCAGCGGCATCAGGTATTCGAACATGGAACCGCTCCAAGAGAGGAGCGTCGGCTCGCCGGCGGCGACCGTCAGCAGGCGTCCCAGGGCGAACCAGCTCTCCTGCGGCAGTTGACCCTGTGCGATGGCCACGAAACTGCCCAGGCGAGCCTCCGAGGCCAATAGATCGTAATAGCTCGCATCCTGGCGACGATCGGTGACGTTGTAGCCGATCGCCAGCAGATGACGCGACTCGTCGTACAGGAAGTCGTAGTCCATCCGGGCCAACTCACCGGCTTGCAGGGCCAGGTGTTCGAGCGCGGCGATCCGCTCGCGGGCGCGGTGGCTGGCGTCCAGATCGACATCCTGTTCGAGCGCGGGCGAGCGCTCCGCTTCGAGCCGGGCCAGTTCTCGTAGCGTGGGAGCCGGTCGCGACGCTCCGGCGTCGCGTGAGGACCGCGCGAGCCAGGGCGCGAGGAACCGCAGATCATCCAGGAGGGCGCGGCATTGTTGGGCCAACGATAAGGCCCATGCGTGCGTGGCGTCCTCGGTGGATGGGGTCAAATCCAGCGCCGCCGCCTCGGCCGCCGTCTCCAGCGACTCAAGACAGCCGCAGACCGCCGCGAGTCCGGTTGGCGGCGACTCGATGGCTGACGTCAGCGTTTGCTGGAATGGCGCGAGCACGGTCGGCAGCACGGGCTTACGACGCGGCGCGGAACCGGCATACAGCCCGTCCAGCAGAATCCCGAAACTGTCCTCGATCCCCTCCAGCCAGCGCGGGTTGAGGATGGGCGCGTCGATCAGCGCCAGCAGACCCGGCTGCAGGGTCAGCAGATGACCGGCGAGATTGCCGCTATCCACCGATGAGATATAGATCGGGGCCAGTGGCTTCAGTGTCTGGGTGTCGTACCAATTGAAGAAATGACCGCGATAGCGCTCCAGGCTGGCCATCGTCTCCAGCGCGCCGGCGGTGCGCGCGATCAGTCCGCCGGTCGTCAGGTAGCCGAAGTCATGGGCGGCCAGATTGGCGAGCAGCGACAGCCCCATGTTGGTCGGCGAGGTGCGATGCGCGATCACCGCCACCGGATGCTCCTGATAGTTGTCCGGCGGCAGCCAATGGTCGTCGGGACCGACGAACTGCTCGAAGAAGGCCCAGGTCTTGCGGGACATGGCGCGCAGGAAGCGGAACTGTTCGGCCGTCAGACGGGCCTCGCGGCGGATCAGCGGGCGGCTCATCCACCAGGCGAGGCTGGGCGCCGCCAGCCAGAGCAGGAGGATCGGCCCCGCCACGAGGAGCACGGCCGGTTCGCTCAGGGCCAGGATCAAGGCCGTGAGCAGGGCCAGCGCGGGGGCGATCCACATCGTCCGGTGGAAGGCGACGAGGCTCCGGCCCGCGCGATCCAGATCGCCCGACGAGGTCCATTCGAGCAGGCGTCGGTGGCTGACCCGCGTCCGCCAAAGGGTGCGGACCATGGCGTCCAGGCTGAAGAATCCCTCATAGGGGAGACAAACGACCGTGAACACCGCCTGCGCCAGTTGTCGGCCCGCCGCCTTGAGCGCCGCGGCGAGGTGATGACGCCAGCGCACATCGCCCGGCTTTTGCAGGAAGCTCAGGAGCGCGGTCAGCAGCGACGGAATCAGCGAAATCCCGAGCACCGCCAGGGTCCAGAACCCAGGGGAGTCCGTGACCGTCCAACCCAGCACGAACAGCAGCGTCAGGGCCGCGGACGCCAGACTGCGCCGCAGGTTGTCGGCCAGCTTCCAGCGCGACAAGGCCGACAGCGGGTTTTTGCGCCGTTGTCCGTCGAGACCGGGGACGCGCGGCAACAGCCAGCAGGCAATCTGCCAGTCGCCGCGAATCCAGCGGTAGCGCCGGCTCACGTCCGCGCTATAGCAGGCGGGATAGTCCTCGTACAACTGCACGTCGCTCAACAGCCCCGAGCGGGCGTAGCAGCCTTCCAGCAGATCGTGGCTGAGGATGCGGTTCTCGGGAAAACGCCCGGCGAGCGCCTGCTCGAAGGCATCGACCTCGTAGATCCCCTTGCCGATGAAGGAACCTTCCTGAAACCAATCCTGGTAGACATCGGAGACGGCGTGGGTATAGGGATCGATGCCGGCGTCGTTCCCATGCAGCCGCGCGTAACGGGAACGGTTGGCGCCGGGCAGGCTCACGGCCACGCGCGGCTGGAGGATACCGTAGCCCGCGGTGACGAGTTGCCGGCGCGCATCGTAGGAGGCCCGATTGAGCGGGTGCGCCAAGGCGCCGACCAGTTCGCGTGCGGCGTCGCGCGGGAGCTGGGTGTCGGTGTCCAGGGTGATGACGTAACGCACGCCGAGCAGGATGTCCGTCGCGCCAACGACCCGCGCGAAGCGATCCCCGGCGTCGCCGCGCAGCAGGGCGTTCAGGTCGGCCAGCTTGCCGCGCTTGCGCTCGTACCCCATCCAGATCCGCTCCTGCGGATTCCAGCGGCGCGCGCGGTGGAAGAGGTGGAAGGTGTCGCCGCTGTCGCGCGGGTACTTTTCATTCAGTGCCGCGATCCCTTGCGCGGCCAGATGCGCCAGCGACGCATCGTCCGGCAGGGTTTCCGACGGCGCATCGCGAAAGTCGGTCAGAAGGCCAAAGTGCAGGCTGTCGTCGCGATTGGCCAGGAAGCGGACCTCCAGCGCCTCGACCAGCGATTCGATGCCCTCGGCGCTGGTGAGCATGGTCGGCGTCACCACCAGGGTGCGTGACTCGGTCGGAATGCCGGCGGAAAAATCCAGGCGCGGCAGCGGTTCGGGCGTCGCCAGCAGCGTGGCCAGCCAGTTCGCCAGCGCCAGCGCGAGTTGACTGGTGCCCAGGAGGGCGGGCAACCCCAAGAGCAGGAGCAGCCAATCCGGCACGCCCTCGGACTGCGCCTGCGTGAGCAGCACCCCGGTGAAGAGCGCCGTCAAGAGGATGATCGTGCCGAGATACAGGACCAAGGGGATCCGGCGGCCCCGTCGTTGCAGTGACGCCACGAGACGCAAACTCGCCCGCGCCCGGCGTTCGAGCTGGGATAATCCCCGGTCGATCAGGTAATAGCCCACATGCGCCGTGCGCGCGTCGGCGCCGGGCGAGACCGCCTGCGCGCCGTCTCGCGCCAGTTCGATCGCGTGGCGCGCCACCTCGGCTTCGGACAGTCGGCTGTTTTTCGCGATCTTTTCCACGACGTGTCGGTAGCGATCGCGGGTGGCGAACGCCATCCGCCCATACACGCCGCCCGGATCCTCGCGCAGGATCCGTTCGACCAGACTCATGGTTTCGACAAAGGCGCGCCAGTCCATCGCACCCAGGAAGCGGAGACTGCCGATGCTGTTGCCGATGGACACCTGATCGGCGGCCTGCTGCTGGTTTTCCAACTGCACCAACTGCTCGATCGTCAGACCCGACTCGGCGAGTTGCTGCTCGATCCAAGTCAGCGGCAGAGCCAGCGCGGAACTCTGGCCTTGCAGCCGGCGCGCCAGCTCCGCCACGAAGGCGCTCGATAGCGGCGGGTTCGAGCGCGCCATGTCGGCGATCACCAGAATCAGATTCTTCGGATCGCTTTCGGCCATCGCGGTCAGTTGGTCGGCCCAGCCGTCGGCCAGATTCTGGTCGGTACGGCTCACCGCGATGCGCGCCGCGACCCGGCGCAGATTCTCGATCAGCGTCAGCCGCAGCATGATCGGGATGGCCCACAACTCGCCCAGCTTGAGCGTGCCGAGGGTCTGGTAGGCGGCGACGAACCGGCTGAGATTCTCCGGGTCCACCCGGCCATCGCCGTGCGCGATCATCTCCAGCGCAAGGTCATAGACCCGTGGCAGACCGGTCGATGGACCCCGACTCAGACGCGGCAGTTGCCGGCTGTAACCCTTGGGAAGATGCCGCTTGGCGGTGCGGATCTGCTCTTCGATCAGATAGAAATTATCGAGCAGCCATTCGCCGGCCGGCGCGATCCGGCGGTTCTCCGAGACGGCGGCCATGAGCAAGCGGCAGACGCCGATCAGGATGGCTTCATTCTCGTTGAGGCGTGCCAGCAGGCGGTCCGGAGGATGTCCGGGCATCAGGGCGTGCGCCTCGGCGAGTCGCTTGCCGTGCTCCTCCATCTGCACCGCGCTGAAGAGTTCCGAACGCAGCGGCGGCTCGTCGCCGACCGCCACGTCGATCAAACCTTTACCCGGAAGCTGTCTCCTGAATTGGAGCAGGGTGTCGCGAATCGCCAAATGACTCTCCTTCAAATTTCCAAATCGCTGACGGCGGAGACGCCGCCCTCTCCGGCCACCCTGTCCGGAGATCATCCGCGGAAGACGGCCGTCCTCCCGTGACTGATGTTACTTATGCCGCATGTCATTCTTGACGGACACCACACCGGGTACCGCGCCCGCGACCCGGACCGCCTGATTGATGTCGGCCTTGGAGTTGACGAAACCGCTCAACTGGACCACGCCCTTAAAGGTTTCGACGTTGATTTCGGTCGACTTCAGTGTTCGATCATCGAAGATGGCCGCCTTGACCTTGGCGGTGATGACGGCATCGTCCACATATTCCCCTGTGGCCTGTTGTGTGGCCGTTGCGGCGCAGCCCAGGAGGGACGCAAGCACGATGATGGAGAAAAAAGCCTTGACTTGATTGAATATTCTCATGATGAGATGCTGGGCGCGTTACTTGACGACAAGACCGTTTTCCACCGACTTCACCGCCGGTACGTTGCGAGCGATTTCCAGCGCCTTGCCGATACTTTGCTGTGAATCGACAACACCGCTCAACATCACGACACCATTCGTGGTGGTGACGTTTATCTGAAACACCTTCAGCATGGGATCGCCGAGGATGCCCATCTTGATCTTGCCGGTGATCGCGGAGTCATCCACGTACTCTTCGGCTTGCGCGGCCTTCTCGCCCATCGAAGCCTTGGCGTCTTCATACTTGACCGCCGCTGTTTCAGCCGCCTGATCGACCTTTTTCCCGGCGGCTTCACCGGGGCCCTCTTGTTCGCAACCGGCAAGCCCGGCGAGTCCGAGCGTGACGGACAGTAATGCGATGGAAAAAGCACGCTTCGAGAAATGAATCCGCTGGCTGTCGTTATCTTTTTTCATGCTGATTTCTTCCTGATTCTGAATGGATTGTCTGGTGGTGTTTGTGGTAGAAAGCGGAGGTCATCGATTGGCGCGAATTGTGATTGAATGCGCGTCAATCGATGGGCTGAAGGATTACTTGAAATGCGACTTGAACGTATCGAAAGAATCCTTGAACGCCTCCCAAACACGGTCGGATTCCATTTTGAATTGTTCCCAGTTGTTTTCCGCGGCGGCCTGAACCTCTTCCAGCTTTTTCTCGCCTTCCTCGCGTTTGGCGCGCAGCGCGACGAGTTGTTCCTCGTATTTCACCCTGGCATCTTCCTTGATCTCATGCCCTCGCTCCTGGAGTTTATCGATTTCCTTACTCCATTCGTCAAGCTGCACCTTGATTTGCGCGACATATTCGTCTTTTGTCAACATGGGATATAACTCCTGTTTTGGATCGTTTACCCGGCGGATTGCCGGAATTCAACTGCCTACCCATCGCGGGGCAAGGAATTCATCTCGAATCACCCCTGCCCGAGGCCGTCACCAGGCGATGGGGCCAAAGAACCCGAAAGCGCTGAGTACAAAGAGAATCGCGATCACGATCACAATCGCATTCACGACTTTCTTGACGGTAGCGTTCATCGGAATATACACATTGACCGCCCAGAGAATGGCTCCAAAGGCGATCAAATTGATGACTAATTGAATATAGGCCATGGCGTTGATCCTTTCAGATGAGGTTAGGGACAGACTACAACGCGCCCTGACAGACGTCTGTACGCTAGCGCACAGAGACGTCGGGAAGACGCGGAGGTCACCGGCGTCTTGACAGTGCGACAACGTGGGCCGCACGCTGAACACAGATGCTTCTGCCGGAAGCACGTTCGCCGGGCTTATTTCTTCCAGTAGAAGTCGAAGCGCGCACGGCCAGAGCCATCGAGATGCACGGTTTTTCGCTGGGTTTCATCCTGGCCGCGTCGACCGGTCGGGGTAACTTCCACGCTGTAGTCGCCTGGCGGCAGTTGGGCGTAGAACCAGGGGCCTTTCGACTCGGCGGTCAAGACCGGACCGCTGCGCGCATCCAGAATGTTCACGCGGACCGCCGAGAGATATTCGCCGCTGCCTTGCGTCGCGAAGAGCAGATGCAGGTTGAACTGACTGGAGAGGGCATTGAGTTCGGTTCGTTCGCTTTCGCCGATGCCGCCCGAGACATAGCGAATGCCGCCATCGCTTTGAATGGTCGATGATCGCCCTATCGTGGATCCGTCGTGGCCAGCGTGGCCAGAGGCGGAATCCGCGGATGAAGCCGGCGATGAACCGCTGGTGTCGGCTGGACGAATGCCATACGTCGTTTGGGCGTCAGCCACCTGCAAGGCACCAGCGTTCAGGTTCGTCACCTGAACTTGTTCGGTCCGCTGAGCACTGGCTGACGACCACGCTCCAGTGCCCAGGATCAACGCCATGGCGATGAAGGTCACTCTTTGCTGATTGATCATGTCGAAGTCTCTTTTACTTGATTAAGATGGATGAATGAGGTGCTGCACGGATGCAGGCGGCGATGCAATGCACCGCTTTAGCCCATACCATTACACACAAGTCTGTAACTTGCTGATTTTTATATAACACGCTCCGGTTTGTGTTGTTTATATTTCAGCGATTTACAAAGATTTGTGTAACGCGATGGCTTTAGCCCTTCTGCAGCAGACTGCGAAGATCCGTGATCGCGGCATTGACGCGCGAGACATAGGAGGCCATGACCAGCGAGTGATTGGCCATCGGCCCGAACCCGGTGCCATTGAGAATCATCGGACTCCAGATGGTGTTCTGGGTATTTTGCAATTCGCGCACGATTTGCTTCAGCGACACCAATGCATTCTTGTCCGTGAGCACCGGCTCAAAGTCGATCTCCATCGCCTGCAGGGTATGCAGCAGCGCCCAGGTGTATCCGCGTGCCTCGAAAAAGATATCGTCGATTTCGAGCCAAGGTGTTTTGGTCTGCGATTGGGCAGGGACCGGTGTCGATTGACGGGCGTTGGGATCGCCGGCCAAGGCCGTATCGAGATGAACCTGGCCGACGGCGTAAGAGAGCCGCTGCGCCAGACTGCCCAGCCGCTTTTCGGTCATTTCGAGATACACGGTCAAGTTATCGGCGCGCGCGAAAAACTGGCCGTCGCGTTCATTCTCATCGGAGAGTCGGCGCAAATAGCCATGGAGTCCTTCCACGCCTTTCCGATACTCCGACTCGCTGGAGGGCAGGATCCAGGAGTTCGATTGGTAATTGAACTGGGGTTGCGCAATGCCCAGATCCTTATCCTCGACCGACTGGGACTGGGAGCGGCTGAAATCGTTACGGAGCGCAAGCACCAGATCGCGCAGCTCGGTCAAGGCACCGAATTCCCAATTCGGAATGTTATCCAGATAGAGACCAGGCGGACTGACATCGTTGGTCAGATAACCGCCGGGTTTATCGAGCAAGGTTTCCGCAATCCGGATGGCGGTGCTCGTCGTGGCGGTACCCGGAACCACTTTGCTTGCATCGTCATTCACAAACGACAAGGTATTCGCGCGCACGTCGAAGGTGTCGGGTGATTGCGACCAGACCAACCCCAGAATGACGACGACGACCAGATAGGTCATCAGAAACAGACCCGTGGTCCACCACAGCCCCTTCTCTTTCCAGGTCCGAGGGTGATAGTAGCTGGCGACTTGGCTGACCTTCCTGGTCAGAACCGGTTTTTTTGGCGATGAGAGATCGTTCATTGCACGCTCCAGCTCCCTCCGCGAGGAGGGAGTCAATTAGGGTGAGTGATCACCAGCGATGTGGAAACTAGCGAGGCTTGGACACCATGAGCAGAAGCGCGCCGGCCACGATCGCGGCGATGCCGGCCCATTGCGGGATGTTGACGGTCTCCCGCTCCTGAACCGTGACGGCGAGCGGACCGATCCTGGCCTCCTGAGTCTCTTTGGTAAAACTGAAGCTGCCATACGCCAGCCCCAAACCGCCGGCAACGATGAGCGCAATGGCGGCGATGTTGATTGCTTTCATATTCTCTGCTCCCGCAGCGATTCTCTTCATTCGTCAGTCGATTACCCGATACGCATCCCCGAGATAGGCCCCAACAGCCCGAAGGCGCTCAACAACCAAAGGATGACGACGAGGATCACAACCACATTCAAGATTTTCTTGATGTTGCCGTCCATCGGGATGTAGTTATTGATCAGCCATAGGATCACGCCCACGACAACCAATGTGACGACCAGTGAAATCAATGTCATAACGTCTCTCCGCTATTTTTCAGATGTTTGATGTCAGCTTGACGATAATCTTCACTCCGGCAGTCGTCTGTTCGCTAGCGTACGAACGATAGCGATTTCAGGTGGAACCGCGTCCAGAGCAAACACTCAATGTCGTCGCCTTTTCCAGCCTCGCGGCGATCCCGAGTGGGAGCGAGACACTCGTTACAAGATGATGGATAGAACCGGGATGTGTCCGTACGGTAGCGCACATAAAACGCTTCGGTCTTGGCCAGGCAAACGCCATGACGGGGATCGGGGGGCGATGTCATGCTGAATCGCAAACCTTCAGCGCTAAAACGGGCTTGGCCTTATGTTTGCTACCGCACCGACTGTTGAATGCTTTTGTCGATAAGCTGTTCTCAGACTCGATCACGGTGTGTTGTTCGTGACATGCCTCGACACTCCAGCCTCGAAGTCAATTTGGACAGTGCTTGAGGCAATCTCCAAAGACAGGAAAGACCGATTCATCAGCAAGAGCGATCTCAGTGAAAAAACATCAGAACTATCTAGGCGGTTTAGTGACCGTGGCCGTGTTGATCGGCTTGGGCGGTTGTGGCGGAATGTCGCGGCAAGAGCAAAGCACCCTGGCCGGTGCGGGGATCGGTGGCGTTGCGGGTTCATTACTGACCGATGGCAGCGCGATTGGAACCATCGGCGGGGCAGCGATCGGTGGCGTCATCGGCCATGGAGTCGGCAACGACCGGGACCATGACCGTCGTGACGACCGCTACGGAAGCGATGACCGATACAGAAACGATGGCCGATACAATCCCAATGGCCGATACTACAACTAGCCGTCCTCATCACGTCAGTGATCGCAGTTACAGAAGCGGAGCCGGAGACTGGTTCGGAAACCGAAGGGGTTGAACGACATGAACGCATTACGCAAAATCACGATAAACCATCGGCTATGGATTCTCTCGGGGATGGTGGCAATCGGGTTTTCGGTCGGATTGGCGCTTGCCCTCATGGAAATGCACTCTCTGCTGATGCAGGACAAGATCGAACAGGTCGCCAAACTGGTGGAGACGGCGAAGAGCGTCCTCGCCGATCAGCAACGGCAAATCGCGACCGGAGAACTGGACGAGGTGGGCGCCAAGGCGGCAGCCCTGCGGGTTCTCGCCGGGCTGCGTTACGAGGGGAACAACTATTTCTGGGTCACGGACAAGGATGACAGGATGGTCATGCATCCCATCAAGCCCGAACTGAACGGGTCGGATACGCGCACCCACAGAGACGCCGATGGCAAGCGGTTCGGGGCCGAAATCGCCGACAAGGCGCGTGCCGCCGAGCGAGGCACCGTCGAATACACCTGGCCCAAAGCGGGATCGAC
Source organism: Thiocystis violascens DSM 198 (assembly GCF_000227745.2). Classification (NCBI taxonomy): domain Bacteria; kingdom Pseudomonadati; phylum Pseudomonadota; class Gammaproteobacteria; order Chromatiales; family Chromatiaceae; genus Thiocystis; species Thiocystis violascens. The sequence continues at coordinate 2,816,095 of NC_018012.1, forward strand.
CGCCCCCATTCCCAAGATAGCCTATTTCGAAACCTTCCCGACCTGGGGTTGGATCGTCGCCACCGGCGTCTATGTGGACGACGTGGACGCCGCCTTCTGGCGCAACGCGGCCTTCATGGGCGCGTTCGGACTGACAATGCTCCTGGTCGTCGTCTCCCTGGCGCTCCTGACGGCACGCTCGGTCGTCGTTCCGGTCCGCGAGGCGGCCCAGGCCATGCTCGATATCGCCAATGGCGAGGGCGACCTGACGCGCCGCCTCGATACCACCGGACGGGACGAGGTCGCGGAGATGGCGGCCGGTTTCAACCAGTTCGCGGGCAAGACCGAACGCATGGTGATCGCGGTGGGGGGCGCCACCGGTGAGATCGCCTCGGCGTCCGAGGAACTGTCGGCGATCACCCAGTCGAGCAGTGCCGGCATGGACCGCCAGCGCGGCGAGACCCAGCAGGTCGCCACCGCCGTCACCGAGATGTCGGCGACCATCAAGGAGATCGCCAAAAACGCGGAGGATGCCGCGGCGGCGGCCTTCGCCGCCGACGGTCATGCGCGCAAAGGCGGCGAAACAGTCAATGGGGTGCTCGCGGCCAACCGGCAACTGGCCCACGAGGTCGAGCAGATCGCGGCCAGCATCCGCCGCTTCAGCGCCGAGAGCCTGTCCATCGGCAGCGTCCTGGACGTGATCCGCGGGATCGCCGAACAGACCAATCTGCTCGCGCTCAATGCCGCCATCGAGGCGGCCCGCGCCGGTGAGCAGGGCCGCGGCTTCGCCGTGGTCGCCGACGAGGTGCGGATCCTGGCCAGCCGCACCCAGCAGTCCACCAGCGAGATCCACAGGATGATCGAGAACCTCCAGGGGGGCGCCCAAGAGGCGGTGGCGGCGATCCACAAGGGCGAGACCATCACCGCCGACACCCTGGAGCAGGCCAGTCAGGCGCAGGAGGCGCTCGAGCAGATCGTGCAATCGATCGGCACCATCCGGGACATGAACACCCAGATCGCGAGCGCCGCGGAAGAGCAGGCGGTCGCCGCGCAGGAGATCGACCGCAGCGTGGTCAATATTTCGGATCTGTCCGAGGAGAGCGCGCGGAATTCCGAACACACCGCCGCCGCGAGTCTGGAACTGTCGCGACTGAGCACCGAGTTGCGCATGCTGGTCGGTCAGTTCAAGGTCGGCACCGGCATTGAACCGATAAGGCAAGACCGCGCGGCCCGATCAGGCTATGCGCCCTCCCCCAGGCTCCATGGCGCTTACCCCAAAGGGTGAACCGCCGATGCGACTCCCTTCGGTGATTTCCGGAAAACACATGCCCCGTCGGTCGGGTTCGGCGCGCGTGGCATGGCGTCTCGATTTCAGTGCCAGCGCTTAACGCACGCCGTCACCCGACGTTTCGCCATGGAAAGTCGGGTGACGCTGCGCTAACCCGACCGACCATGAAAATGACGCATTTCGCTCTGGACGCGGTTTGAACCGCACCCTCTCCGAGAGTCGTCGATGCCGCCAAGATCGATCCAATCCAAAAACATCGCATACCGCGCTGAGCGCGGTTTAGTCCCTGTACCGTTCGTTCAGGGTTCGTCTTGACCCACCAAGAGAACGCGACTGCCACCCCCGTGAATCCCCCCGTCCTCTTTGTCAATCGTCTCCTGGCATCATTGCCCGGCAAGGATCGTCGGCAGATCCTGGCGAGCTGCGAATCCGTCGAACTCCACCTGGCCGAGGTGATCAGCGAGCCTGGCGACCGGATTCTCCATGTGTATTTTCCGACCGACAGCTTCGTCTCCATGCTGACTCCGGCCGACGACCACGCCGGTCTGGAGGTGCGGCTGGTCGGTCACGAAGGGATGATCGGAACCCCGCTCATCCTGGGGGTCGAGGTGACGCTGTTGCGCACCCTGGTCCAGGGCGCGGGTTCCGCCTGGCGCATGACCCCCGAGCAGTTTGCCGCCGCACTCAGACAGAGCAGCGCACTGCAGGGGGTGCTCAACCGCTATCTGTTCCTGTTGACGAACGAGGTCGAGCGGATGGTCGCCTGCACCCGCTTCCATGTACTGGAGGCACGTCTTGCCCGGTGGCTCTTGATGACCCAGGATCGCGCGCATTCGGATCGCTTCCATATCACCCATGAATTCCTGGCCTCGATCCTCGGGGTGCGCCGCGTTGGCGTGACCAAGGCGGCGAGTGCGCTGCAACAGCGTCAGCTCATCCGCTATCGTCGCGGAGATATCGAGATTCTCGACCGCGCACGCCTGATCGACGCCGCCTGCGGTTGTTACGGGGCGGCGGAAGCCATGTATGAGCGGATGCTGGGCTGACGCGAGGGGTGTCGTCAGCGGGCGAACGGTCTTGCCAGACCTGCCCCTTCCCGAGCCGTCGAGCCTTTCATCCCGCGTTTGGCGGGGGCTTCGTGAACAGCGGTCGCAGCGCTTCCTCGCCCACTTCGTCGGTCCACACAGCGAGATACCCGGTACGAATAGTCGAACCTGAGATGGCTGTGCACGACATCGCAGATGGCCTGGACACGCACCCAGCCCGTCGGGACGGTACTGAACATCGGTGTATTCGCCGACCTGCACCGACGGTTCGACAAGCAGATATTCACCTCGACGGATCGTTTGCTTGACAGCGCAATGCGCCCGCCTCTGTAATGCGAAGATCCGATCCCGGACAGCGCATTGCAGAAATCACCCAATGGCCATCATGCCCAGTCCTCCGACCCCACGGCAAAACCATCTGCTTGCCGCCTTGCCCGACACCGAATTCGAACACCTGCTGCCCCATCTGGAATGGGTTCCACTGCCGCTCGGCGAGGCCCTCTACGAATCTGGGGCCGCGTTGCAGCATGTCTATTTTCCCACCACGGCCATCGTGTCCCTGCTGTATGTCATGGAGAATGGCGCATCGGCCGAAATCGCCGTGGTCGGCAACGATGGCATCGTCGGCATCGCCCTGTTCATGGGGGGCGCCACCATGCCGAATCGGGCCGTGGTGCAGTGCGCGGGCGACGCCTATCGGCTGAAGGGACAGGTGCTCAAAGAGGAATTCGCGCGCATCGGGGGCCGTCGCCATGGGGTGTTGCCACCGCTGTTGCTGCGCTACACCCAGGCCCTGCTGACCCAGATGGCGCAGACGGCCGTCTGCAATCGGCACCATACGGTGGACCAGCAACTCTGTCGCTGGCTGCTGATCAGTTTCGACCGCTTGCCCTCGAACGAACTGCGCATGACCCAGGAGCTGATTGCCAACATGCTGGGGGTGCGCCGCGAGGGTGTGACCGAGGCGGCGGGAAAATTGCAAACGGCCGGGCTAATTCGCTACACCCGGGGGCTCATCACCCTGCTGGATCGAGCGGGTCTGGAAGCACGGGTTTGCGAGTGCTATGCAGTGGTCAGGAAAGAGTACGATCGCCTGCTCCCCGAGGCGAGCCAGGACTGAAAACATCCACCTCCCACAGTGTCTGCTGACCGTTCGCCGTCTGGGCCGGTTCCAGCCGTGAACCCCTCGCCTTGTGTGCGGATCCGCTCGCCCTGACTGTCACGGAACGCCCACGGCGATGACGGGCAATAGGTTGCCCGAAATCGCACCCGCGCCAGTACCGCGCGCCGATAATTTTCAGGATAATAGCCAACCGACCCCCGTCGCCTTCAGATGAGTGACAGTCCATGGCACGTCCAGCCCCCTTGATTGACCTCACCCCCGAACAACGCAGCCTGCTCGAAGGGCTTTCCCGAAGTCGCGAAACCGCCCGCCGCCTGGTGCGGCGCGCGCAGATCGTGCTGCGCGCCGCCGATGGCGAACACAACAAAGCGATTGCGCACGCGCTGGGCCTCGGTGAAGACGGCGTCGGGCAGTGGCGGGGGCGTTGGGCGAATTCCCAGGAGCGGCTCGCCGCCCTGGCGGACCAGCCCAAACGCCTGCGGGCAACGATCGAGGAGATCCTGTCCGACCGGCCGCGGTCGGGCCATCCGGGCGATTTCACCGCCGAGCAGATCGGCCAGATCATCGCCTTGGCCCGCGAGACACCCCCACCGCCCTTGACGCACTGGACGCGCCAGGATTTGATGCGCGAGATCATGGCACGCGGCATTGCCACCACGATTTCGGCCAGTACCATTGGCCGTTTTTTAACCTCGGGCGGACCTCACGCCCCATCGCACCCGGTATTGGCTCCATCCCGAGATCAAGGACGAGACGCCCCTCCGTTCCGGGATACCCACTCACCTGTACAGAAATAAACAGACCATCGCCAAGCCGTTACGCTGGACTTGCATCGGCAAGCCGCCGATGGCGTAAATTCTCCGGAAAATTTAAGGTGTGATGCATGAGTGCAACGCCCTGGGATACCGATCCCATCCATCCCAATCCCAACATCTTCGATATCGACACCGACCGCTTCCAGACCGAGGTGCTCGACGCCTCCCGCTCGCATCCGATCCTGGTGGATTTCTGGGCCGACTGGTGCGCGCCCTGCCGCGCGCTGTCGCCGCATCTGGAACGGGTCGTCGAGGAACTCGACGGGCAGGTGCGGCTCGCCAAACTGGAGGTCGACGAGGGCGACAACATGCGCCAGGCGGGACACTACAAGGTGCGGGGCTTCCCGACCGTGATCCTCTTTCTGGAGGGGCGGGAACTGGCCCGTTTCAGCGGGGCGCGTTCGCGCTATCAGATTCGGGAATGGCTGCGACAGCATCTGGTCCCAGGATCCTGACCAAAGCGCTGGCGGCGTCCTTTTTTCTTGCATCCCCGCGCGTCATCATTCGGGGATGCGACTCTCGATTCACGCCAGACTCTTCCTGACCCTGCTATCGCCGCGACCGTTCCTGGGAGCCGCTCCTTGCGGATCGGCGTCTGTGGATCGCCGCCCTGACCCCGAGACGGCCGAACTGCGCTTTCGCGCCACCCAGGGCCACCGGCTCTGGATCATCGCGCTGGCCATGCTGCTGCTGTCGGCGGTGCTGGCCTATCCGCTCTCAAGACGACTGGCGCGACCGGTTCGCGACTTCCAGCACGCCGCCCTATAGCCCGCGCGAGCTGGTGGCGTATAGCCCGCGCGAGCTGGTGGCGCGGGTCAAGGCGGTGCTCAGAGCGTGAAGCCGTTCATGGTTCAACCCTTCGACGGGCTCGGGACTCACCACGAACGGCTTCAGGCTGCCTTAGCCCTGCTTTCCGGGCAGAGAAGACGAAACGGTCAGGCTCAAACTGAGAATTACTGGCGCTCGCTTGCCGGGCTTGCGGGTCTGACATAGCATGACAACATCGCTGCTTATCCGAATCCCTCTCCGTCCGAGCCCATGAATCACCCTTCGCAACTGGACCAGGCGCTCGATGCCACCGAAATCCTGGCGCGGGACATCGCCGACCAGCAGCGCGAGCAGAACACGCAGGAACGGGAGCGCGCGCGCCTGCGCACCCTGATCAACGCCATCCCGGATCTGGTCTGGTTGAAGGATCCGAACGGAGTCTATCTGGCCTGCAACACCATGTTCGAGCGTTTCTACGGCGCCCCCGAGGCGGACATCCTGGGCCGGACGGACATCGATTTCGTCCCCGCGCCCCTAGCCGAGTTCTTCCGCGCCCATGACCTGGCCGCCATCGCGGCCGGCGTGCCGAGCCGTAACGAAGAAGTGCTGACCTTCGCCGCCGATGGCTACTCCGGGCTGTTCGAGACCATCAAGACCCCGATGCGCGACGCCGCGGGAACGCTGATCGGGGTGCTCGGCATCGCCCGCGACATCACGGCGGCGCGCCAGACCCAGGAGGCGCTCAGCGAACGCGAGGAGATCTACCACGCCATCGTCGGTCAGGCATCGGACGGCATCGTTCTGATCGACGCCGAAACCCGGCGGTTTGCCGAATTCAACGCCGCGGCGCATCAGGCGCTGGGCTACACCAGGGACGAGTTCGCCAGCCTCGCGCTCGACGACATCCAGGCCGAGTTGACCCCGGAGCAGGTCGGCGAACGGATGAACGCGCTCCTCGCGCGCGGCGGCGGCACCTTCGAACTCCCGCACCGGCACAAGGACGGCTCGGTGCGCTGGCTGCGGATCTCCAATCGGCTCATGGTCATCCGCGGACGGATGTATCTCGCGGCGATCTGGACCGACATCACCGAGCAACGGCGGATCGCCGCCGACCTGGAGATCCATCGCCAGCACCTGGAACAACTGGTGGTCGCGCGCACGACGGAACTGGAGTCCGCCCATCGGCGCCTGCTGGTCAGCGATGCCCGGCTTCAGGCGGTCTTCGAGATGAGTCAGCGCGCCCACGCCCTGGACGAGCGCGAGATCCTGCAATGGGGCGTCGAGGCGGCGGTCAGCATCACCGAGAGCCAGATCGGCTATCTGCATCTGGTCAACGAGGACCAGGAGACCATCCAATTCTATGTGTGGTCCGACGCGACCCTGGAGCATTGCACCGCGCTGCACGAGACCCACTATCCGGTCTCCGAGGCCGGCATCTGGGCCGATCCGCTGCGCCAACGCCGTCCGGTGGCGCACAACGACTATCAGGGCATGAGCGATCGCAAGGGCTATCCGCCTGGGCATACCCATCTGATCCGCCATTTAGGCGTGCCTGTGGTCGAAGGGGACAAGGTTCGGGTGCTGATCGGCGTCGGGAACAAGGCAACCGATTATGACGACGCCGACGAACACGAGATCCAGTTGCTCGTCAACGATCTCTGGCGCATCGTGATGCGCCGCCGCGCCGATGCGGCCCTGGCCATGGCCAAGGAGTCGGCGGAGCGGGCCAGCCAGGCCAAAAGCCGCTTCCTGGCCAACATGAGCCACGAGATCCGCACCCCCATGAACGCCATCATCGGGCTGAGCCACCTGGCGCGGCGCCACGCGAGCGAGCCCAGGCAACAGGAGCATCTGCGCAAGATCGCGGAGTCCGCTCAGCACCTGCTGGGTGTCGTCAATGACGTCCTGGATATTTCCAAGATCGAAGGGGGACGGATTCAACTGGAGGAAGCCGACTTCGCACTCGCCAAGGTGCTGGAGAATCTGCGCACCCTGACGGCCGACAAGGCGACGGCGAAGGGGTTGCGCATCCGCCAGGAAATCGCTCCCGCGCTCGCGGGCATCCTGCGCGGCGATGCCTTGCGGCTGGGCCAGATCCTGCTAAATTTCGTGGTCAACGCGGTCAAGTTCACCGAGCGGGGAGAGATCGTCCTGCGGGCCTGGGTGCTGGAGGAAACGGCGCTTGACCTGCTGGTTCGCTTCGAGGTCAAGGACACGGGCATCGGCATCGCCCTGGCGGATCAGGCGCGTCTGTTCGTCGCCTTCGAACAGGCGGACAGCTCCATTACCCGCCGTTATGGCGGCACCGGTCTCGGGCTGGCGATCAACCGGCGTCTGGCGCACCTGATGCGCGGCGAGATCGGGGTGGAAAGCCAGCCGGGCGAGGGCAGCCTGTTCTGGTTCACCGCCCGTCTCGGCAAAGGCGCCGAGCCTGCCGGTCGCGCGGGGATGTCCGGCGACCCGGAAACGGCGGATTCCGCGCCCGACCGGCGCTTGATGGCACGCTCCGCGGGTCTGCGTCTGCTGCTGGCGGAAGACAACCCGATCAACCAGGAGGTCGCCCTGAGCCAACTCCAGGAATTGGGATTCGCGGTCGACCTGGCCAGCAACGGGGCCGAGGCGGTGGAGTTGGCGCGCCGGAACGCGTACGCGCTGATTCTGATGGACGTACAGATGCCGACGATGAACGGGCTGGAGGCGACCCGAGCGATCCGGCGCCTGCCCGGACGGGCGGTCACCCCGATCCTGGCGATGACCGCCGGCGCCTTTCAGGAGGATCGGGAGGAATGTCTCGCAGCGGGCATGGACGATCATCTCGCCAAGCCCGTGGATCCGGACGTGCTCCATGCCACCCTCTTGAAATGGCTGCCAAAATCCGGGCGACCTGCCGCTCGGGCGGAATCGACCGCACCGACGTCGACGGCCGAGCAGCACGCGATTCGCCGCCGTCTTCAAGCGATCGAGGGGCTTGATCTGGAACTCGGACTGAAGCCTGTTCAGGGCCGTCTCGACAGCTATCTGCGCCTGCTCGCCTCCTTCGTGAGTCGCCATAGCGACGACGCACGGTCCATTGTCCAGCAGTTGCGCGCCGAGGATCGCGTCACCGCCTGCCGCGATGCCCACTCGCTCAAGGGCGTGGCGGGAACACTGGGCGCCCGGCGCCTGGCGACCCTGGCCGCCGAACTGGAACAGGCCATCCGCGAAGGCCACGCCGCGCACGAGATCGAGCAGCGCGCGCAAGCGCTCGACACCGAACTGCGCGCCCTGGTCATTGGCCTGGCAACGGTCCTTCCCACCAGCGCCGCCGATGCGCCGAACATCGCGGTGGACTGGCCGCGGGTACGGGAGACGCTTGCCCATCTCGATACCCTGCTGACCGAGGACAACACCCTGGCCAATGGGGTCTTTCGCGAATCCGCCGCGCTCCTGATCGCCGCCCTGGGCGAACCCGCGCGCGAGATCGGCCGCATGATCGAAGCGTTCGACTATGATTCCGCGCGGCACTGGTTGCGCGCCGTCAGCGCCCCTGGGAGCGCCGGCTTGTGATGGACACGCCCTAAGCCGTTCGTGGTTCGACCCTTCGACTACGCTCAGGACTCACCATGAACGGATGCAATGTCGGCCTCGGAGCGCGATTTTCCGGTCATCCTTCGACCCTTCGACAAGCCTGTCCTGAGCGAAGCCGAAGGGCTCAGGACTCAGGACGAACGGAAAATCGGTAAAGTCTTTCCCGTAAATCACCTTAATGGCAGTGAGTCGAAGAGTCGAACCACGAACGGCTTAACTTTCAGGCACCCAGGGGGCGATCAATGCATCCTGGCCGCATGCTCGCGATACCATCCGACGAAGCGCTCTCCCGACATCGGCACGCCCAGAAAAAACCCCTGGACCTGGTTGCAACGGTGCGCGCGAAAGAATTCCAAATCCGACTCGGCCTCGACGCCGACCGCGGTGATGTCGAGCTTCAAGGCGTGCCCGAAACCGATAATGGTCTTCAGTACGGCGGGCATGCTGTCCGTGGAACCAAGTCGCTGGACCAGCGCCCGATTGATTTCCAGCCGCTCCAGCGGCAGTTGCTCCAACTCGCCGATCGCCGAGCAGCCCATGCCGAAATCGTCCAGCGCCACGCCGACCCGAAGCTGTTTCAGCTCGCCGAGCAGACGCTGGGAGCCCTCCTTGTCCTGCATGAGCGCCGCCCCGCTTAATTCCAGCGAGAGCGCTCCCGGATCGATCCCGGCCGCCTCGGACGCGGCGGTCAGTTGGCCCAGAAACCCCTGATGGTGAAACTGACGGGCCGACACGTTGACGGCGATCCTGATCGGCGGCAGCCCGCTGTTCCGCCAGGCCAGATGCTGGCGGCAGGCCTCCTGAAACACCCACCGACCAAGCTCATGAATCAAACCGCTGAATTCGGCCACCGGGAGAAAGTTCTGAGGCGCCACGTCGGACCGGTCCGGCTGCGGCCAGCGCAACAGGGCCTCAACCCCGGTCACGGCGCCGCTGCGCGTATCCAGCACCGGCTGGTAGACCAACCGGAACTCGTTGCCCGACAACCCTTCACGCAGCCGGGCTTCCAGCCTCGTCTCGTCGCACACCTTTCGATTCAGCGCCTCGGTCACGAATTGATAATGACCGGGGCTGAACTGCTTGGCGTGGTACATCGCAAGATCCGCGCGCTGGATCAGGCAGTCGATATTGTCGCCGTCCTGCGGGAACAGACTGATCCCAAGACTGGCGACACAGGGCAACTCCAGCCCCTCGATCGCGTAGGCTGGCGTCAAGGCGACGATGGCATTGCGCGCCGCGCGCGCCGCGTCGTCCGCGTCGCGGATATGGGACAGGACGACGACGAACTCGTCGCCACCGAGCCGGGCGACCAGATCCTCGGCGCGGAACGTATCCAGCAGCCGTTGCGCGACCGCCCGCAGAAGCCGATCGCCCACCGGATGGCCATAGGCATCGTTGATCGCCTTGAAGCGATCCAGGTCGAAAAACAGGACCGCCAACTGGCGGCCCGCGCGGCGGGCGCTCGCGAGCATGTGGTTCGCCACATGCTCAAGCAGTGCGCGCCCCGGCAGGCCGGTCAGCGGATCATGCTGCGCCACCTCGATTGCCCGATCCTCGGCCTGCTTGCGCGCGGTGACATCCTGCTGCACCAGCAGGACGCGCTCGACCTGGCCGCGGGCATCCTGGATCGCTTTCAAACGTGCGACGAACCAGCGGTAAAGACCATCCTTGCGCCGCAGCCGGTACTGGATTTCGCAGGGCGTCTCGGGGGCATCGACGAAACCGGTGAGCTGGAACAGAATCGGTTCGCCGTCTTCCGGATGCAGCAATGCGGCCCACTCGCCGAGCCGCTTGGGCGCTTCCGCAGGGTCATAGCCGGTCTGGCCATGCCATTCGGGCGGAAAGTGCACCTCGTCCGTGTTCGGAGACCATTCCCAAAAGGTCAACTCGGCAATCTCCCCCATCAGGCGCAGTCGCAGGGTATCGAGCAGATCGCGTTCGCTGCGTTTGCGCTCGGTGATGTCGCTCAGAGTGGCTCGCCAGATGGTGTGCGCGCTCCGCGCATCCCGGCTGAGGCTGGTTTCCAGGCGGATCCAGACCGACTGCCCGTCGTCACAGCGCAGACGCAACTCCCCAACCTGCCGCTCGCCCGTGGACCAGAGCCGGTTGCGGCAACTGTAATAGGCGTCCTGATCCTCGGGGAGAATGAAGCGGGTCAGTGGCCGACCGACCAACTCCGCGCGCGGAATGCCCAGCAGGGTCGCCGCGGCCAGGTTGGCCTCTTCGACCAGGCCCGCTTCGTCGAGGGTCAGATAACCCATGGGCGCCAGGTCGAAGAGATCGAAATAACGCGCGCGCGAGATTTCCAGTTCCTCCTGGATCTGTCGCAGCTCGTCGTTCTGCATCTCCAGTTCAAGCTGATGCACTTGCAGTTCGTGGACCAGCAGTTCGTGGGTATTGGGCGTGAGCGAGCCGGCCCCTACGGCGAGGCTTGCGATCGGCTCCAGGATCTCCGTCGCCCCCAGGCGCGCCTCCGCGCGCCGACGCAGATCGTGCCAGGAGTACGACCGGCCAGCCTGGAAGGCGGCAGGCGTATGACGCGGATCGTTTGATTGAGGCATCATCAGCTCCGTCACCGTCGTGGTCGATTATTCAGGCGATTTTCGGTTTCCAATTTTCGGTTTCCGGTTCCGGTTTCCGGTTTCCGGGAAAGACGTTGCCGATTTTCCGTTCGTCCTGAGGCACTCGAAGGACGAACGGAAAATCGCGCTCCGAGGCCGGCATGGCCTCCGTTCATGGTCCGACCCTTCGACGGGCTCAGGACTCACCACGAACGGAGGCCATGCCACCTTCCGGCTTCCGGCTTCCGGCTTCCGGCTTCCGGCTTCCGGCTTCCGGCTTCCGGCTTCCGGCTTCCGGCTTCCGGCTTCCGGCTTCCGGGAAAGACGTTGCTGATTTCCAGGAAAGACGTTGCCGATTTTCCGTTCGTCCTGAGGTACTCGAAGGACGAATGGAAAATCGCGCTCGGAGGCCGGCATGGCCTCCGTTCATGGTTCGATAAACTCACCACGAACGGATGCAATGTCACCACGAACGGATGCCATATCACCACGAGCGTGTTGCAATCTAGCGATAAGCTTTTCCACAAATCGCCTAAATCCGGATTGAATTTCCCCGGACATCGCCTCAGCGAAACGGCGCAACCGGACAGCGGGCCAGCAAGTCAGCCAGCGCGTCCCGTTGCAATGGTTCGAGCAGGCACTCGTCAAAGCCCGCCGCCCTCGCCCCTTCGACATCCGGCTCCTGCCCATCGCCGGCGACCGCCACCAGCCAGGCGGTTCGACCCGGTTCGGTGGCGCGCAGGCGGCGCGCCAGCTCGCCGCTGTCCATGCCGGGTAACCCGACATCGAGCAAAATCAGATCGGGACGCAGACGCTCCACGACCGCGAGCGCCGCGGTTGCGTCCGCGGCCGTCTCCACTCGCTGACCCAGGAGACGCAACTGCAGGGCGCAATTCTCCGCCGTCGCCGGGCGCTCCGCGACAACCAGGATGCGGTAGACGTTCGGACAGGTCCGCGCCTCCGGAAGCGACCGCGCGGTGTCCGCCGGCAGCCGATCCGACAGCGGCAGTCGCACGCTGAAGGTACTGCCCTGGCCAAGCCCGGGACTCGTTGCCGTGACGCTCCCGCCATGCAGTTCCACCACGCCCTTGACCAGGGCAAGCCCGATGCCGAGACCGCCCTGGCGACGTTCGGGGGTCTGCTCGGCCTGAACGAAGGGGTCAAAGATTCGGGAGTACAAGGACGGGTCTAGGCCGGCGCCCGAGTCGCGCACCTGGAGCAATGCGCGGCCATCGACCGCCTCCAGCGACAGGACGATCGACGCCTCCGGCGGACTGAACTGACTCGCGTTGCGCAGCAGGTTGACGACGACCTGGGCCAGACGCACCGCGTCCCCGTCCAGCGTCAGGGGCAGGGCGGGAAGCGTCATCTCCAGGCGCTGCCGGCGTTCGTCCAGCAGTGGGCGCACCTGCTCGGCGGCATGTTCCACCGCCTCGCGCAGATCGCATGGCCGCCGGTCCATCTCCATCTTCCCGCGTCCGATGCGCGAGATATCGAGCAGATCGTCCACCAGCCGGACGAGATGGGCGACCTGCCTGGTCAGGATGTCCGATGCCTGCGCGATCATCGCTGGCGCATGGGTTGGCGCCAGCCGCAAAACCTCGGCGACATGCCGGATCGGGGCGAGCGGATTGCGCAACTCGTGACCGAGCAGGGCGAGGAATTGATCCTTGCGCCGGTTTTCCTCGCGCTGGATCGCCTCGGCAAGCTGCGCCGCCTCGGTGCGCTTGCGTTCGCTGAGATCGCTCAGAATCACCAGACAGTGCGTCGCCCCCGCGTCCCCATCCTTCCCCAGGGCGAATTCCAGATGGGCCGGAAAGGGCAGTCCGCCCCCACGACGCAGACGCAGATCGCAAGCCTGCCAGTCGCCCGTGGCAAACAGATGCCGGCGGCAGCGGAAAAAATTATCCTGATCCTCGGGCAGGATAAAGCCGCTCAGCGGCCGATTGACCAAGTTGCCTCGCGGGATCCCCAGCAGCTTGGACGCGGCGAGATTCGCCTCCCGGATCGCCCCCTGTTCGGTGATGGTGACATAGCCCACCGGAGCGAGGTCGTAGAGTTCGAAATAGCGCGCCCGAGACAGCTCCAGCGCCTCCTGGGTACGGCGCAATTCCTCGTTTTGCATCTCCAGTTCGATCTGATGTACGTTCAGATCCTGAAGCATGCGCCCAATCTCATCAGGCCCCATCGATGACAGGCTTCCGTCGAACATGACTCCCTCCCGTTCTCCCTTGCGCCGGCGCAGTGCCGTTTCCGCGCTGGCGGTTTGCCCGTGCGCCGACGATCCGCGATCCGGGCGGTTTTCCGCTTCGTCGTTATGAGTCATCGCAAGCCCCTGGCGGACGAGGCGCCGCCGGTTCCGAGACGGAGACCGTCTCGCTCTGGCGCATCCGTTCGGTGATATCCTCGATCGCGAGCAGAATGGCGCCGGCATGACCGGCGACCGGGTCGAGACGGCGCGCATTCAATAGCAGGGTGCGCTGGCCGAGTCCCGCAAACGTGGCGCTGACCCGGTAATCCTCGAAACCCCTGCCGTGCGACTGGAGCTCCAGCAGCAGGGTCCGCAAGGCCGGGAGATCCCATTGCCCGTTGCCCAGCTCCCAGAAGGTTTGCCCCAGGGACTGGGCCGGGGAGAGCTGAAAGTCGCGATGGAAGGCCCGGTTGGCCGAGACCACGCGCAACTCCCCGTCCAGCACGATCAGCGGCTCGCGCACCGTCTCCACGATGCCCGCGGCAAGGGCGCGCGCCTCTTCGAGTCCCTGCTCCATCCGCTTGCGCGAGGAAATGTCCATGAAGGTAATCACCGCCCCCTCGATGATCTTGTCGAGCGTGACATAGGGTCCGATACGCATCAGATACCAATCGCCCCGCCGGATCCGGACCTCCGCTTCCAGTGGGGTCAGGCTCTTCAGGACGGCGCGCGCGTCCCTGACCAGATCGTCGTAGTCCACGAAGTTGGAGACGATGTCGCCCACCGGCCGTCCAATGTCGCTCTGGATCAGCTTGATCAACTGCGTCGTGGCGGGGGTGAAGCGGGTGATGCGCAATTGGTGATCGACGAACAGGGTGGCGATCCCGGTTCCGGCCAGCAGGTTGTTCATGTCGTTATTGGCGCGCGACAGGTCGGCGACCTTGTCCTGCAACTCGACGTTGACGGTGGCCAGTTCCTCGTTGACCGATTGCAGCTCTTCCTTGGAGGTCTCCAGCTCTTCGTTAGTGGATTGCAGTTCCTCGTTGACCGATTGCATCTCCTCGTTGGTTGATTTCAGCTCCTCGTTGGCGGTCTGCATCTCTTCCAGGGTGCTCTGAAGATATTCCTCCTTGGCCCGCAGTTCCGATTCCAGCTCCGCGATGCGCCGCGCGCCGCCGCCAGGTTTCCCGCCGCCGGCGTCTTCCGCGGCGCGCGTCTCGACCGCCGGCGTGGGCACTGGCTCCAGCACCACCAGGTAGAGGTCCGGCAGGACGTCGCCATCGAGCGCCTGGGCCGGATGCACGGTCAGATTGACGCCGGTGAAGTCGCCGTTGGTCTTGACCCGCAACGCCGGCAGATGGACCGACTCCTTGCGCGCCACCGCCCGCTGCAGCGACAGCGTCAGCTCGCGGCGCAACCCCTCGCGCGCCATGTCGAGGATGTTCATGGCGGCATCCCCGGCGGCGGGTTCCAGATACTGCCCGCTGCGGCCATGGATATAGAGAATCTCGCCGCGCCCGTTGGTCAGAATTCCGACCGGATTGAAATGATTCAGCAAGGCCCGTTCGGTCAGCACGCGCGACTCGCTCCCGGCCTGGCTCCGTCCCGACGGCGCGGGCGTGGGCAGCCGCGCGTTGCCGGGCAGGGGCGGCGGGAAATGGCTCGGCGCCAGCGCGGGAACGCTCAGCGACGACTCCTGACGGACATAGAGTTTCCACTTCCGGCTGAGCGGCGCGAACGACGTGAGCGCCTCGCCCACTGTCTCCGAACTGCCCAGAAACAGCACGCCACCGGGATTCAGGGCATAGTGGAAGAGCGAAATCAGCCGTTTCTGCAGGTCACTGTTCAGATAGATCAGGAGATTGCGGCAACTGATCAGATCCAGGCGCGAAAAGGGCGGATCCTTGATCAGGTTCTGTTCGGAGAACACCAGGAGATCGCGCACGACCTTCTGGATACGATAGACGCCATCCTCGGCATCCTGGGAGAAGAAACGCGCGAGCCGCTCGGTGGAGACATCGACGGCGATGCTCGCGGGATAGACGCCAACGCGCGCGCGCTCGATCGAGCGGGCGTCGAGATCGGTGGCGAAGATCTGCACCCGATAGGTTTTTTTCAGGGTTTCCAGGTGTTCCTGGAGCAGGATGGCGACGGAATAAGCCTCCTCGCCGGTGGAACAGCCGCACACCCAGACGCGCACCGGCGCGCCCGCCGGCCGATTGGCGAACAGCCCTGGGATGACGTCGCGTTCCAGCACGGCGAAGGCCTCGGGATCGCGAAAGAAGCAACTGACGCCGACCAGCAGATCCTGAAACAGCGCGTCGACCTCCGTCGGATCCTTCTGGAGATAGCGCAGATAATCGTCCTGTTTGTCGATCCGGTGCAGCGCCATGCGCCGCTCGATCCGCCGTTCCAGCGTGCTCTGCTTGTACTGCGAAAAATCGTGGCTGGTACGGTCGCGCAGGAGGATGCAGATCTTGTTCAACGCATCCACGACCCGCGGGCGCGGCGAGACCGGCGCGCGCGGTTTTCTGCCAAAAGCATGCGCCGCGAAGTCCATGAGTTTCGCCGGCATCTCGGCCGGCGCCAGCTCGAAATCCACCAGCCCGGTGGCCAGAACGCTGCGCGGCATGCCATCGTAGGCCGCGCTCTTAGGTGTCTGCGCCATCACCATGCCGCCCTCGCCCTTGATCGCCCGCGCGCCCAGCGTCCCGTCGCTCCCGGTGCCGGAGAGGATGACGCAGATCGCCCGCTCGCCCTGATCCTGGGCCAGCGAGCGGAAGAAGAAGTCGATGGGCAGACGCAGCCCGCGCGGCGCCTTGGGCTCCAGCAGGTGGAGCTTTCCGTTCAAAAGTGCCATATCAAGGTTGGGCGGGATGATATAGGCGCAGTCCGGCCGAACCGCCACGCCGTCGACGACCTCCTGGACCTCCATGCTCGTGTAGCGTTTGACCAGCTCGGTCAGGATGCTCTTGTGATCGGGCGCGAGATGCTGCACCAGCACGAAGGCCATGCCGGTTTGAAGATCGGTGGGGATGGCGGAGAAAAACGCCTCGAAGGCCGCCAGACCGCCCGCCGAGGCGCCGATGCCGACGATGGGGAACGGCGGCTCGGGCGCCGGTTCCGAGTCCGGCTCTGGCGCGGCATCGGTGTTCGGAACGCCCGCTGACGACGCGTCGAGCGGCGCGTCTGGCGCATCGGCCGCCTGGGTGGGTGCCGACGTGGAATCCGGGTTCGCGTTATTGGTTTTTTTCCTGTCCATGGGCCTGCCTGGTTAAAAATGCTGAGAGTGCCGAGGCTCGGATTTCCCGTTCGTCCTGAGTCCTGAGCGGAGCCGAAGGGTCGAACCATGAACGGCTTCAGGGACACCGCGTTCGCTCGGGACACATCCGACCGGCGCACCCAGGACACCCAACCGCTTGTGATGGGTATTTGTACCTATTCGTCCGCACGAAAGCGATCCGTATAACTACTTCATTCGCTCCTCGGCGCAGTGACGGCCTGGCGGCGGCTCCAGGAATTTCAAGCTATGATAAGCCCTCATCGGTTCGGAACCAGCGCGCACGCGCCAATCCGTCGACGCCGTCACAGGCAAACCGGCCGTTTCATGCACACCCGTTCAGGACCATCGCCCTTGCAGCATCCCTTGTCGTCGCTCTCCGCCGCCGGTCCACGGACCGCTTCGGACGCGGACACCAATCTCCTGATCGGTTTGCTGCTCGTCATCCTCAGCGCTGGCGCGGCGCGGCTGTTCGGGCTCGATCATCTGTTGGTCTGGCATGACGAGGTCTTTACCCTGCTGCGCGTATTCGGCTACCGCCACGACGAGGTCCAGGCGGCGGTCTTCAGCGGACAACTCCTGACCCCGGACGATCTGCTGCGCTTCCAGCGCCCGGATCCCGCGCATACCTGGGCCGACGCCTTCCGCGCCTTCGCCGGACACCCGGAGCACGCACCTCTTTACTATGCGCTGGCACGCCTGGCAAGCGCGCTGCCGCTCGATCCGGTGAGCGCCGCGCGCGGCGTCTCGGCCGTGTTCGGTGTCCTGCTGATTCCGACCGTCTACTGGCTGACGCGCGAGCTTTTCGGCCGCGGTCTCGTGCCTTGGATCGCCGCCGCCCTGGTCGCCTGTTCGCCGCTTCAGTTTCTCTACGCTCAGGAGGCGCGCCAGTACGCGCTCTGGCTGCTGTTGACGGCGTCATCGAGCGCCGCGCTGGCGCGCGCGATGCGCCGCGACCGGCGCGCGGACTGGTGGCTCTATGGTCTGTTCATGACGCTCGGCGTCTATGCACATCTGCTGTTCGTGCTGATCGTCCCGGCGCACGCGCTGTACGGACTGCTGGCCTCTCGGGCCAGCGGCGCTCAGGCGGGACGGCTGGGCCGGCTGGGCCGCCGCTGGGGCAGCGCGGTTGGCGTCAGTCTGATTCTGTTCACGCCCTGGCTGTGGGTGATCGCCACCCAGCCCGGTCGCGTCGACCATTTCACGCACTGGATGCAGCGCCCGGCCGGTCTCGACGATCTCCTCGCGGCCTGGGCGCTGCATCCGACGCGAACCTTTGTCGACCTGACCTCAAGCCCCGTGCTCTGGTGGAGCCTGCTGACCGTCCCGCTGGTCTGGGCGCTGGCGCGTTTCGTCCGCCGCGCCCCGCGTCCGGCGGTCTGGCTGCTCGTCGCCATGGCGTTGGCCTATATCGGCGTCATGCTGGGTCCGGATCTGCTGCTCGGCGGCAGCCGTTCGCTGCACGCGCGCTACGCCCTGCCGGCGCTGCTGGCCATTCAGATCATGGTCGCCTGGGTCATCGGCACCGCCATCGCCGCGCCGCCCGGCGCCTGGTCGCGCCGTTCCGGGCTCATGACGCTAGCCCTGCTGATCGCGCTCGGCGGCTGGTCGCTATTTGCCATCCAGCGCGCCGAGACCTGGTCGACCAAGAACTTCAGCGCGCAAAATGCCGACATCGCGCGGATCGCCAATGCCTCGACCGCGACCCTAATCGTGGCGAGCGAGAGCGGGGTAGGGCTGGGCGAACTGATCTCGCTCGCCTACCATCTCGCCCCAGAGGCGAGGCTCTGGGGGCAGCCCTGGGACCAGCGAATCACGCCTCCAGCCGGCTTCGAGACCCTGATCGTCCTAACCCCGTCGAACCAGTTGCGGGACGCCATCGGCCCCGAACGGCCCTTGACGCCCTTGGCCGGCACTTGGCAGTGGTTCGCGGTCACACCGCGCCGAGCGAGTTCCGACACACCAACCGCGCCCCCTCACGCGAACGAAGGAACGGTTTATTAGGTGATTTTTGGCAAAGTTCATACCTAAATTGCAGCCGTTCGTGGTGACATTGCAGCCGTTCGTGGTGAGTCCTGAGCCCGTCGAAGGGTCGAACCATGAACGGCTGCAATGTCAGCCTCGGAGCACGATTTCCGCTCATCCTTCGACCCTTCGGCAAGCCTGTCCTGAGCGAAGCCGAAGGGCTCAGGGCTCAGGACGAACGGAAATCGGCAAAATCTTTCCCGGAAATCACCTTAATAAGCACCCATTAGCGAATATCTTTGGCACCATTGTCGTTGTCGCAGTTTAGATAATTTTTCTCGTTACTCAGCGAACAAACGCATGAATCGCTCCATCAATCTCGTTATCCCGCTCCTGATCGCCGCGCTGACAGCCACCGCCTGGTGGCTGTTGAACCAGCCATCGGAAGAGCCGCCCTGGCCGAATCGGATTCAGGGTTTCTCCTTCGCGCCCATGCGCGCCGACGATGACCCGAGCCTGAAAAAATTCCCTTCGGTGGAGGATATCGACGCGGATCTGGCGCTGCTGGAAGGGCGTGCCCATGCGGTGCGAACCTACACGGTCGAGGATACGCTGGCCGAAATTCCCCGCCTGGCCGCGGCCCATGATCTGAATGTCACGCTCGGGGCCTGGATCGGCGCCGAACCCGCCGCCAACGAGACCGAGATCAAGCGCTTGGCCGAGGTGCTCAACGAAGGCCATCGCAACCTCGTGCGGGTCATCGTCGGCAACGAGTCCATTTTGCGCCGGGATCTTCCGGTGTCCGAACTGATCGGCTATCTGGACCGTGTCCGCAAGCTCACCTGGCTCCCGGTCAGCACAGCCGAACCCTGGCATGTCTGGCTCAAGTATCCCAAGCTGGTCGAGCATGTCGACTTCATCACCGTGCATCTGCTTCCTTACTGGGAGGGATTGCCGGTGGATCAGGCCGTGGACTATGCCGTCAGCCGCTATAACGAGCTGAAGGAAGCCTATCCGAAGAAGCCCATCGTGATCGGCGAGGTCGGTTGGCCCAGCAATGGCAGGCGCAACCGGGGCGCGGAACCCTCGCCGACCAATCAGACGCGCTTTCTACGCCGTTTCCTGGCCCGCGCCGAGGCCGAAAACTATATCTATTACGTCATGGAGGCGTTCGACCAACCCTGGAAGGCCAAGACCGAAGGAGCTACCGGTAACTATTGGGGCGTCTACAACGCCAACCGCCAGGCCAAGTTCGAGTTCAGTCAGCCGGTGGTGCGCATTCCGCAATGGCGCGAACTGGCCGGTCTGTCGGTCGTGATGGGCGTCCTGCTGCTGGTCTTCCTCTATCGCGACAGCGCGACGCTGGCGAAGCGCGGCAAGGGGTTTCTGGCGCTCGTCACCTATGCCATCTCCACCGCCGCCGTCTGGATCGTCTACGATTACACGCGCCAGTACATGACACCCGCCACGGCCATCGTTGGGGTACTGCTGCTGATCGGCGGGATCGGCGTCATCGTGCTGCTGATGGCCGAGGCGCACGAATGGGCCGAATCCATCTGGCTGAACAAATGGCGCCGTCCCTTCCCGCTGCGCACGGTCCCGGATGAGCAATTGCCCTTCGTCTCGGTGCATGTGCCGGCCTACAACGAGCCGCCGGAACTGCTGTGCGCGACCCTGGACGCGCTCGCCGCGCTCGATTACCCGCGCTTCGAGGTGCTGGTCATCGACAACAACACCAAGGATCCCAAGGTCTGGGAGCCGGTCCAGGCGCATTGCGAGACGCTTGGCGAACGCTTCCGCTTCTTCCATGTCGACCCGCTCGCCGGCTACAAGGCCGGGGCGCTCAACTTCGCGTTGCGCCAGACCGACCCCGCCGCCGAAGTGATCGCGGTCATCGACGCCGATTATCTCGTGATCCCGACCTGGCTGCGCCACCTGGTGCCGGGCTTCGCCGATCCCGAGGTCGCCATCGTGCAGGCCCCGCAGGACTATCGCGACGCCGATCAGAACGCCTTCAAGGCGATGTGCATGGCCGAATATCGCGGTTTCTTCCATCTCGGGATGGTCACGCGCAACGAGCGCAACGCCATCATCCAGCACGGCACCATGACCATGATCCGGCGCCAGACGCTGGATGAGGTCGATGGCTGGGCCGAGTGGTGCATCACCGAGGATGCGGAGCTGGGTCTGCGTCTGTTCGAGGCCGGACACAAAGCGCTCTACATCCCCTGCACCTATGGTCGCGGGCTGATGCCGGACACCTTCGCCGACTTCCAGAAGCAGCGCTATCGCTGGGCCTATGGCGCGGTGCGCATCCTGCTGCGCCACCGGCGCGAGCTGCTCGGGCTGCGCAAGACCGCGCTCACCGCCGGGCAACGCTATCACTTCGTCGCCGGCTGGCTGCCCTGGTTCGCGGACGGCTTCAATCTGCTGTTCAACTTCGCAGCGCTCGGCTGGTCGGTCGCCATGGTGATGTTTCCGGACACGATCACGCCGCCCTACCTGACGGTCGCGTTGGTGCCGCTGGTGCTGTTCGTGTTCAAGATGTCGAAGAGCCTCGTGCTCTACCGGCGCCGGGTCACGGCCACGCTGCGTCAGAGCCTCGCCGCCGGCCTGGCGGGTCTGGCCCTTTCGCACACCATTTCGCGCGCCATGTTCGGCGGACTCGTCACCGGCAAGCTGGGATTCTTCCGCACGCCCAAGATGGCGGAGGCGCCGGCGGTCGTCCGCGCCCTGGCGGACACCCGCGAGGAGGGACTGTTCGCCTTCGCCTTCCTGCTCGCCGCCGGTCTGGTGCTGCTGCGCGACGATGCCTACATGCTCGACGTGCGGATCTGGGTCGCGGTGCTGGTGGTGCAGTCGATTCCCTATCTGGCCTCGGTGCTGGTCTCGCTCGTCAGCGCCTGGCAGCGTCTGCCGGCGGATCTGGTCGGGGTCATGTCGGAGATGAATGGTCAGCGGTTGAGCGGGGTGCAGCCGGTCAGTCGGGAGGGTTGAACATTCCACAAGCCCCGGAAACACGCCGGGGCACATCCGTTGCCATCTGCTACATTTCAGTGAAATCAGTTTTCACCAGGCAAATCGAATGAACGTTTTCGAGAAAACCGCGAAGATCTCAAGCAAGGGCCGAATCACTCTACCCAAGCACGTTCGCGATCTCCTCCAGTCGGATTTCGTGCGGCTCGTCATTGAGGACGGCATCGTTCGCATTGAAGCCATACCCGACCTCGCCGGCTGTCTGTCCGGTTACGCCAGGGGAGCGCCTGTCGAAAATGAGCGCGCAGAGGCGTGGGAGGCAGAGCTACGTGAGCGATATCAGTCTGATTGATGCCAACGTCATCCTCCGTTATCTGCTGGCGGATCACCCGGAACTGCATCTCCGTTCCAAGACAATCCTCGACGCTGTCCGTACTGATGGGCGACGGGTTCTGATTCCTGAGTCCGTGCTCGCCGAATGCGTCTACGTCATGCAACGGATCTACCAGGTGCCGCGTGCCGAAATCGCCTCGAAGCTTGCGATCCTACTTGGTTTCCCTGGCGTCACTGGCGAAGGACTTCCAATCCTTCGTCAATCGCTGGCCATTTACGCCGACACCAACCTGAGTTTTGTCGACACATTGATCGCCGCTCACGCTGCCGCCAGACAGCAGCCAGTCGAAACCTTCGATAAGGGGCTACGCCGTTATTTGGATCTTCAATTGAAATCAGATGTTTAAGGCGTAATCTGCGTTCAGGCGATGCCGCGCCGACGCATACTTTGCCAGACGGTTTTTCGTTGGACAGGCTGGAAAAGTGACAATTTCATACGATATAGGGTTTACCCCATATAGGGTTTTCCCGTAGACTTGGGCCATTGTTCGTTCAACGACCGCGATCCCGACCTGTCTTATCGTCGGAATCGCCGGTCCCTTGAAAGAGATTGGCCTCATGACAAAGACCCTGACAACCGCCGCGCTCCTGATGACTCTGCTCCCCATCGCCTTCGAGTCCCAGGCCCGCCCGAATCCCGGTCACACCCAAAAAGGCATGGCCTCCTACTATCACGACAGCCTGCATGGCCAAAAGACGGCGAGCGGCCAGCGTTACAGCAAAAACCGGCTCAGCGCCGCTCACAAAACCCTGCCGCTCGGCACCCAGATCCGCGTCACCGACACCCTGACGGGCAACAGCATCGTGGTCAGGGTCAATGACCGCGGCCCCTTCGTCAAGGGCCGTATCGTCGACCTCTCGCGCGAGGCCGCCAGCGAATTGGGGATGATCAAAAGGGGAGTGACCAGCGTCAAACTCGAAGTCCTGAGCCTGCCCCCGCGTCATGATTCCTGATCGACAGCAGGATAGCCCTGCTTTGGATATGGAAATATCCGTCTGACCAGTTTTATAATCGACCGCGAAAAACCCGCTTGGAAGCGATGTTCCAAGCGGGTTTTTTTTATGGTCTGCCAGGAATGGACCCCATTGGCATTTTCCGTTCAGCCAACACCGTGACAGGGTCGATCAACCCAATGTTCTGGATTCCGAAAACACTCTACGAAGCCCTCCCCTATGCCTTGCTGCTTTTCGGCGGGCTTGCCATGTTACAGGCGTCAAATCCACTGATGTTCGGCTCGGGATGCCTGCTCGCGATCGTTGGCGCCATCATCTGGCGGATGCGCCAGACCTATCGCAAGCGCGATCGAGACGAGGAGAGGCTCTGAACTCTCTCGCTTGTTCATTCCCATCGAAACAGCCAGGCGGCCAGGCTCAGGAAGAGCACGGCCAGCCCGCCCAGCAAGATGATCTGAGGCAAGACATCAATGACACCAGCCCCATCGATCATCACCCGCCGGGCGCCTTCCACCAGATGCGTCAGCGGCAGCAAACGCGAAAACGCCTGCGCCGCCGCGCTCGCGCCCTCCAGCGAGAACCAGACCCCCGACAGCAGCAGCATGGGCCAGGACACCAGATTGAGTATCCCATCGGCCACCTCCTCGGTGCGCAGACGCGCCGCCACGATCAGACCCATGCTGATGAGGCAGAGAGCGCCGGCCAGATAGACGAGCGCCAGCGCCAGATAGGAGCCGCGCATCGGAAAATCCAGCAGCAGCGCGGCGCCCAGATAGACCACCAGACTCGCCGACAGCACCACGATCAACCGCGAGACCACCTGCGCGGTCAGAAACTCCCAGGGGCTGAGCGGTGTTGCCTTGAGCCGGCGCAGCACGCCATTTTTGCGATAGCGCACGATCACCCAGCCGACGCCCCAGAAGCTGGAGAACATGATGTTCATCGCGAGCACGCCGGGCAGCACCCAATCCACATAGCGTAGCGCCTCGCCGCTCACGGTCAGGCGTTGCGGCGCCGGATCGGCTCGCGAGGGATAGGCGCCCAGCAGGAGACGCTCGGCCAGATACCCTTTGGGCGACTCGGCGTTCAGCCAGTAAACGGGCGAGCCGCGCGGATCGAGCAGCAGATCCAACTGATGCCGTTCGACTTTCACGATGGCCGCATCCGGATCGGTGAGCGGGATGAAGTCGATGTATTCAAGGTCGAGAAAGGGCGAGGACACGCTGGTCAATTGACCGTCCGGCGTGACGACGCCAACCTTGAGCAGATCCTCCGGCTCGGCTCGAAAAATGAAGGCGAAGGCCAGCACCATCATGATCGGCATCAGGATGTTCCAGCTCAGTCCCGCGCGGTCGCGATAGAACTCGCGATTGCGCGCGACCAGGATGGCAAGGATTCGGCGCCACATCATCAAGTCCTTAAGGCATGCCCGGTCAGTTTCAGAAAGAGGTCTTCCAGATTCGGAATCGCCACCCGCAGACCGGCCAGATCGGCACCGAGACGTTCGAGTTCGGCCAGCATGGGCGGCACCTCATCGGTCTGGATTTCGATCTCGCCGTCGCGCGCCACGGCGCCGGACGGGAGCGGAACCCCCGCCGGCCAAGCCGCATCCGGCAGACGGATCAGGCGCGCGGGAAAATGTGCGTCGATCAGCGCGCGCGGATTGCCCTCGGCAATCAGACGCCCCCGGTCGACGATCACGATCCGGTCGCACAGCCGCTCGGCCTCTTCCATGTAGTGCGTGGTCATCACCACGGTCGTTCCGCGTCGGCGGACCCGTTCGATCAGGCCCCAAAAATTGCGCCGCGCCTGGGGGTCGAGTCCGGTCGTCGGCTCGTCCAGAAACACCAGTTCGGGATCGTTGACCAGCGCGACCGCCAGCAGCAGACGCTGCCGCTGACCGCCCGAGAGCTTGCGCGTGTCGCGATCCAGAATCTCGTCCAGATTGCACAGCCGGATCAGCTCCTCGCGCTCCGCCGTGCGCCGATAGAGACTGGCGAACATGGCCAGCGACTCGCTCACGGTCTGGAAATCCTGCAAGGCCGTGACCTGGAACTGGATGCCGATGGACTGACGATATTCTCGATCCAGCGGATGCCCCTTGAACAGCACGCATCCCGAGGTCGGCGGCTGGATGCCCTCCAGCATCTCCAGGGTCGTCGTCTTCCCCGCCCCGTTCGGTCCCAGCAGACCGAAACACTGCCCGGATTCGACCCTGAAGCTGATGCCATCCACGGCGCGCACGCCGGGATAGAGCCGGATCAGATCATGCGCTTCGATGAGCGTTGTCACGAGGCTCCCCCTGGGACGATGCCAGCGTCCGGATTTCACAATGACTGGAGGAAGCAAACTTAGAAACCGTCCAGCAAAAATTTCCCGAATCGCTTAAACCGACGGCCAAGTCGCCCGCAAGCGGGCTCCGACGGGGCGCGCAGGAGCCCGCTTGCGGGCGACGCCGAGACCGGGGAAAGTTGTTGATGGACGGCTCCTTAGCCACCGGTCACCGGCGGGAAAAATGCAACCTCGTCGCCTTCGAGAAGGGGCGTTCGAGGCTGTGCAATCGCCTGATTGACCGCGCTCATCAGTCGCTCGCCCTCGCCAAGCGCCTCCGTCCAGAGTCCGCCGCGCGCACGCAGATGCGCCAGCAGATCCGCCACAGTGCCGACTCCCGCTGGCAACTCCAGTCGTTCCTCATGACAGCCGAGCCGTTCGCGCAGTCGGGCAAAGTAGAGAATCTTGATCATCGCGTCGGGGCTCGCTCAATGGACAGATCAGTGCAACAAATCGGCAAACGGCATGAAATCAACCAACTCGCCCCGCCGGATCGCCCGCCCCGGCGGAATCTCGATCAGACCGTCCGCCCAGGCGACCGAGGACAGAACCGCCGAGGAGCGGGTCGGAAAGACCGCTAGTTCGGGCTCACCATCGTCGCCGGTCTGAAGTCGCGCGCGATGAAATTCGCTCCGTTTGTCCGGTTTCGGCCAATCGAACCCGGCGCGGATTTTGAGGACGCGCGGCGCGAGATCCCCCGCCGTCCCCTGACGCCGCAGCACCACCGGGCGGGCAAACAGACAGAAGGTGACGAAGAGCGACACGGGATTGCCGGGCGCGCCCAGAACCGGCGTGCCCTGGACCCAGCCGAACGCGACCGGCTTGCCGGGGCGAATCGAGATATTCCAGAGATCCAGCGTACCGATCTTCTCGACCGCAGACTTGAGATGATCCTCCTCGCCGACCGACACCCCGCCGCTGGCGAGGATCAGGTCCGACTCGCGCGCCCCGCGCGTCAGTGCGTCGGTGGTCGCGTCCAGGGTGTCCGCGACGATCCCGAGATCCACGACCTCGCAGCCCAAGCCTTGCAGCAGGCCGATGAGCAGAAAGCGATTGGAGTTGTAGATCTGGCCCGGACCCAGCGGCTCGCCCGGCATCGCCAATTCGTCACCGCTGGCCAGGACCGCGACCCGCAAACGCCGATAGACCGGCAAACGCGCGACGCCAACCGAGGCGGCCAGCCCAAGATGCTGGGGCGCGAGCCGCGTCCCGGCGGCGATCACCTCGGCCCCGGCGCGGATGTCCTCGCCGGCGCGGCGGATGTTCGCGCCAGCCTTGCAGTCCAGCGGGATACGCACCCGGTCGCCGTCGCGCTCGCAGATTTCCTGCACCACCACCGTATCGGCGCCGTCCGGGGCGGGCGCGCCGGTGAAGATGCGCGCGGCGGTGCCTGGCTCCAGATCGACGCCGGTCGACCCGGCTGGAATCCGTTGACTGACCCGCAGCCAGCCGTCCTGCGCGGCCAGGTCCACGTGACGGATGGCGTATCCGTCCATGGCGCTGTTGTCCCAGCCGGGGACAGCGATGGCGCTTGTCACCGGCGCCGCCAGCACGCGCCCGAGCGCCGTGTCGGTCGGGATGGATTCGCTGTCCGCAATCGGCTCGACCCGCGACAGCAGGAAGTCGATAGCCTCCTGCTTGGTCAGCGTGGGGCGTTTTTCCGTGGCCGGAGCCGGGCAGTCGTTGTGGGTCGTCATAGAGCTTCAGCGTTCGCGCAAACGCGGGATGAGTTGGGCGAAATTACAGGGCCGTGTGCGGATATCCAGTTGGGGCAGCAGGATCCCATCCCAAGCCGTTCGGCAGGCGCCGGTCGAGCCCGGCAGACAGAAGACGAAGGTGCCGTTGGCCAATCCGGCGAAGGCGCGCGACTGGAGGGTCGAGGCGCCAATCTCGGCGAACGAGATCTGACGAAAAAGTTCGCCGAAGCCCTCGACCACCTTGTCGAGCAGGGGCGTGACGGCCTCGGGCGTACTGTCGCGCCCGGTGACGCCGGTTCCGCCGGTGCTCAGGATGACGTTCACCTCGGGATCGGCGATCCAGCGCGAAACCACCGCGCGCAGTTGATAGACATCGTCGCGGACGATCTCCTTCGCCACAACCCGGTGACCGGCGGTTTCGGCCCGCTCCTTCAGCAGTTTGCCGGAGGTGTCCTGGTCCTCGCTCCGACTGTCCGAGACGGTCAGAAGCGCGATGTTGAGCGGCAGGAATGGCTGCTCCGCAAAATGCCCGGTCATCATTCACCTCTTCACTGATGCTATAGCCTTCACATCTGATATCCAGACATCCGGAGCAGTTCAGTCAGTTTTTTTCCGGGGCCGTTGCCAGGCGGGAATGCTGGTCTGACGCCCACGAGCCAGCGTGAGCTGGTCGGCCGGCGTATCGCGAGTAATGACGGATCCCGCGCCAATCGTCGCCCGCTCGCCAACGGTCACGGGTGCGACCAAGGCCGTATTGGAACCGATGAAGGCGCCATCGCCGATCCGGGTCAGGGATTTGTTGACGCCATCATAGTTACAGGTGATGGTGCCGGCGCCGATATTGACGCCCGCACCGACCTCGGCGTCGCCAAGATAGGTCAGGTGATTGACCTTGCTGCCCTGCCCCAGAGTCGCCTTCTTGATCTCGACGAAATTTCCGACATGGGTGTTCGCGGCAAGCTTGGCCTCTGGACGCAGTCGCGCGAAGGGTCCGATACGGGCGTTCGCGCCAACCTCGGCGCCCTCGATGACGCAATTGGCGAAAATTTCAGTCCCGGAGCCGATCATGCAGTCTTTCAGCAGACAGTTGGGGCCGACGCGAACCCCGGCGGCGAGCCAAACCTCACCCTCGACGATGACATTGATGTCCAGGCTGACATCGGTCTCTGCGTGCAGGATTCCGCGCAGATCGAAACGCGCCGGATCGGCCAGGGTCACGCCCGCGCGCATCAGCCGCTCCGTCGCCGCGCGCTGGTAGCTACGTTCCAATTCGGCAAGCTGGACCCGATCGTTCACGCCAATCACTTCCGCGAGCGTGCCCGGCTGGGCGCTCGCGATCTGGACGTCATCCTGGGCCGCCAGCGCGGTGATATCGGTCAGATAATATTCGCCCTGCACGTTGTTGTTGCCGATCCGGGTCAGCCAGTCGTCCAGACCGGCGCGATCGGCGACCAGAAATCCGGTGTTGATCTCGCGAATGCCCCGCTCCGCCGGCGTGGCGTCTTTCTCCTCGACGATGCGGGTCACGCGGCCCCGCGCATCGCGGAGGATGCGGCCATAGCCGGTGGGATCGGGCAGTTCGGCCGTCAGCAGCCCCAGACGGGTATCCGCGCTCGCCGCGAGCAGGCGGCGGAGGGTTTCGGGGGTAATCAGGGGCACGTCGCCATACAGCACCAGCACCCGATCCATCCCGCTCATCGCCGGCATCGCCTGGAGCACCGCATGGCCGGTGCCCTGCTGCCGGGCCTGTTCGACCCAGAGGCAGTCGTGCCCGCTCAGGGCCGCCTGGACCTGTTCGCCGCCGTGACCGAAGACGACGACCCGCCGTGCGGCACCGAGCTGGTTTGCGGCGTCGAGCACATGCGCCAACAATGGTTTGCCGGCGAGCGGATGAAGAACCTTCGGCAGACTGGAACGCATCCGTTTACCGAGACCCGCGGCCAGTATCACGACACCTAGTTTCATACGTTGCAAGTCCCGGATTTGATCTCGAAACGATTTCTAGATATTCAGAAATTCCTGAAGAATTTCCGAATTAGTGAAGACTTCCGCCCGGCAGGTTGCAGACGCCCAACTCGGCGCTCAGCTCCGCGTGCGTGGGGTCGCGCACCTCATGAATGCGGACATGGACCACGAGCGACTTGCCAGCTAGCGGGTGGTTGCCATCGACCGTGAGCCTGCCGTTCTCGATACGGGTGACCAGGAAGGTCTTGACCTCGCCGGTGTCGCTCTGCATCTGGACCTCGGCGCCGACGAAGCGGAATTCCGGCGGGACATTCTCCAGGTCGTCGGTAAAGGTCAGGCTTGGATCATGCGGGCCAAAGCCCTGATCGGGACCGAGCCGCAACTCGACCTCGTCGCCCACGGATTTTCCGCGGATCGCGGCATCCATCCCGCCGATCAGTTCGGTCTGCCCACCCTGAATGTAGGTGACGGGAAGATCCGTCTGCTCCAGGATGGCGCCAGCCGCATCGGCGATGCGGTACGTCAACGAGACCAGTTTGCCGTCGCCAATCGTTTGATCCGACATGCTTATGCCTCTCTCCACACGTAAACGCAAACGCCCCCGTCGTCTCGACCGGGGGCGTTTGTCAGGGTGCCGGCGGCCGTGACCGCCTGGGCAGCGAATCAGCGCCCCTTCATCTTCCGCAGCTTCTCGATCGCCCGCAACTGCGCGACGGCCTCGGCCAATTCGACCTGAGCCTTGGCGTACTCGAACTTGGCGGTTTGACCGGCCAGCGCGTCCTCGGCACGGCGTTTCGCTTCCAGCGCCGCGGCCTCATCCAGATCGCGGGCGCGGATCGCGGTGTCGGCCAAGACCGTCACCACATTCGGCTGCACTTCCAGCATGCCGCCGGAGACATAGAAATGCTCCTGCTCGCCCTGCTCGTTCTCGACCCGCACGTCGCCCGGTTTGAGCCGGCTGATAAAGGCCGTGTGACGGGGGGCGATACCCACCTCGCCCATCTCCGCGGTCGCGTAGACCATGGTGGCGGGACCGGAGTGGATGGCGCCCTCGGCGCTCACGATATCGACACGTACTGTCATTGCCATGGGAGATCCCCCTTAGCTGGCCGCCATCTTTTCGGCTTTGGCCACGGCCTCGGCAATCCCGCCGACCATGTAGAAGGCCTGCTCGGGGAGATGGTCGTAGTCGCCGTTGACGATCGCCTTGAAGTCCTTGATGGTCTCCTTGACGGGGACGAATTTTCCCGACGCGCCGGTGAAAACCTCAGCCACGAAGAACGGCTGCGACAGGAAGCGCTGGATCTTGCGAGCGCGCGACACGGCCAGCTTGTCGTCGTCCGAGAGTTCGTCCATGCCAAGGATGGCGATGATGTCCTTGAGTTCCTTGTAACGTTGCAGCGTCCCCTGCACCGCACGGGCGGTCTCGTAGTGTTCCGGGCCGACCACGTTCGGGTCGAGGATACGGCTGGTGGAGTCCAGCGGATCCACGGCGGGATAGATGCCCAGCTCGGCGATCTGACGCGAGAGCACCAGGGTCGCGTCCAAATGCGCGAAAGTGGTGGCTGGCGAGGGATCGGTCAAGTCGTCCGCAGGCACGTAAACGGCCTGGAAGGAGGTGATCGAGCCGGTGCGCGTGGAGGTGATGCGCTCCTGCAGGGCGCCCATCTCGGAGGCCAGGGTCGGCTGGTAGCCCACGGCGGACGGCATGCGCCCGAGCAGCGCGGAGACTTCGGTGCCGGCCAGGGTGTAGCGATAGATGTTGTCGATGAACAGCAGCACGTCGCGGCCTTCGTCGCGGAAGAACTCGGCCATGGTCAGGCCGGTCAGCGCCACGCGCAGACGGTTGCCTGGGGGCTCGTTCATCTGACCGTAGACCAGCGCCACCTTGTCGAGCACGTTCGACTCTTTCATCTCGTGATAGAAGTCGTTGCCCTCGCGGGTGCGCTCGCCGACGCCGGCGAACACCGAAAAGCCGGAGTGCTCGGCGGCGATGTTGCGGATCAGCTCCATCAGGGTCACGGTCTTGCCGACGCCGGCACCGCCGAACAGACCGACCTTGCCGCCCTTGGCGATCGGCATGATGAGGTCGATGACCTTGATGCCGGTTTCCAGGATCTCGGTGGACGCGGCCTGGTCTTCCAGCTTGGGCGCGGCGCGATGGATGGACCAGCGCTCTTCGCACGGTACGTCACCCAACTCGTCGATGGGATTGCCCAGCACGTCCATGATGCGACCCAGGGTCGCCTGACCAACTGGCACTTGGATGGGCGCGCCCGTCTTCAGGACATCGAGTCCACGCTGCAGGCCATCGGTTGAGCCCATGGCAATGGTTCGCACCACGCCGTCGCCGAGTTGCTGCTGGACCTCAAGCGTCAGACCCATCGAGTCGATCTTCAGTGCCTCGTAAATCTTGGGCATCTCGCCGCGCGGGAACTGAACGTCCACGACGGCGCCGATGATTTCCACCACGTTACCGGAACTCATAGTCTTTTCCTCTTCTGCCTTGCGGCGTCTGCGATTCTGTCTGGATCTGGTCCTGCGCCTCGATCACTCGCGCCCTGATCGGTTGATCGGGCGCGGGTCATCCGCGTCATCCGGCGGCGGTCAAACCGCGGCGGCGCCGCTCACGATCTCGGAGATTTCCTGCGTGATCGCGGCCTGGCGTGCTTTGTTATAAACGAGCTGAAGCTCGCCGATGAGATTGCCGGCATTGTCCGAGGCGGACTTCATGGCGACCATCCGGGCGGCCTGCTCGCAGGCGCTATTCTCGACCACCGCCTGGTAGACGAGCGATTCGAGATAGCGGGTGAGCAGCGCATCCAGAACCGTGCGCGCATCCGGCTCGTAGATGTAATCCCAGTGGTAGGGCATCGGATCCCGCGCCTCGCCAGCGATCGGAACCAGTTGGCGGATCAGCGGGCGCTGCGTCATGGTGTTCACGAACTCGTTGCCCACGATATAGATCGCATCGATCTCTTTGGCCTCGTAAGCATCGAGCATGACCTTAACCGTGCCGATCAGATCCTCGATATGCGGCTTATCGCCTAGATGCGTCGCCTGACCGAGGAGTTGCCCCCCGAAACGCTTGAAAAAACCGAGCGCCTTGGAACCGATGGCGCAGAACACGGGCTCGATCCCCGCGGCCTGCCGCTCCTTGACGTCGATCACAAGACGCCGCAGCAGATTGCTGTTCAGACCGCCGCAGAGACCGCGATCGGAGGAAACCACGATATAGCCAACGCGCTTCAGTTCACGCTCCGTAGCCATGAAGGAATGGCGGTATTCGGGCGTGGCTTTTGCGAGGTGACTGATCACCTGAAGCATCTTTTCCGCATAGGGCCGGGAGGCTGACATGCGCTCCTGAGCCTTGCGCATCTTCGAGGCCGCGACCATTTGCATGGCCTTGGTGATCTTCTGCGTACTCTTGATGCTTGCGATCTTGGTACGGATTTCTTTGGCGCCTGCCATTGCTTAGCTCCCAGCCTCCAGCTTCCAGCCGCCAGCCCGTGGGCTGGCGGATCGAGGAGGTTCGATGGATGTCGAGACGCAGCCTGCCAACCGCCGACCTCTTTGCTGGAGGCTGGTGGCTGATCGCTGGCGGCTGTTACCAGGTGTTGTTGGCCTTGAAGTCCTTGATCGCGGCATGCATCCCTTTCTGGATGTCATCGGAATAATCGCCGGTGTCGTCGATCTTCGCGAGCAACTCGGCCTGGGCCGACTTCATGTAGCTCTGCAGGGCGTGCTCGAAATCCACGACCTTCTTGACATCCACGTCGTCCAGATAGCCTTCGTTGGCGGCGAACAGCGAGACCGCCATCTGACCCACGCCCATCGGCGAGTACTGGGTCTGCTTCATGAGTTCGGTGACGCGCTCGCCGCGCTGCAACTGCTTGCGGGTCGCCTCGTCCAGGTCGGAGGCGAACTGCGAGAAGGCCGCCAGCTCGCGATACTGGGCCAGCGCCAGACGGATACCGCCACCGAGCTTCTTGATAATCTTGGTCTGGGCCGCGCCGCCGACACGCGAGACCGAAAGGCCCGCGTTGATGGCCGGACGGATACCGGAGTTGAAAAGGTCGGTTTCCAGGAAGATCTGACCGTCGGTGATGGAGATCACATTGGTCGGCACGAAGGCGGACACGTCGCCGGCCTGAGTCTCGATGATCGGCAGCGCGGTGAGCGAGCCGGTCTTGCCGGTGACCTTGCCGTCGGTCGCCTTTTCCACATAGTTGGCGTTGACGCGCGCGGCGCGCTCCAGCAGACGGGAGTGGAGATAGAAGACGTCGCCCGGATAGGCTTCGCGACCGGGCGGACGGCGCAGCAGCAGGGAAACCTGACGATAGGCCCAGGCTTGCTTGGTCAGATCGTCATAGACGATCAGCGCATCCTCGCCCTTATCGCGAAAATACTCGCCCATGGTGCAGCCGGCATAAGGCGCGATGAACTGCATCGCGGCGGATTCGGCGGCGGCGGCGGCGACGATGATGGTGTGATCCATGGCGCCATGCTCTTCGAGCTTGCGCACCAAGGCCGCGATGGAGGAGTTCTTCTGCCCCACGGCGACATAGATACACTTAACGCCAGTGCCTTTCTGGTTGATGATGGCGTCGATGGCAACGGCGGTCTTGCCGGTCTGGCGGTCGCCGATGATCAGCTCGCGCTGACCGCGGCCCACCGGAACCATGGCGTCGATCGCCTTGATGCCCGTCTGCACGGGTTGATCGACCGACTGGCGGGCAATGACGCCTGGCGCGACCTTTTCGATCGGCGAGGTTCCAGACGCATTGATCGGACCCTTGCCGTCGATGGGGGCGCCGAGCGAGTCCACGACGCGACCGAGCAGCCCTTCGCCAACCGGCACTTCCAGGACACGGCCGGTACAACGAACCCAGTCACCCTCGGAAAGGTGGGTGTAGTCGCCGAGAATGACCGCGCCGACCGAGTCGCGCTCCAGATTCAGCGCCAGACCACTGGCACCGCCCGGAAACTCCAGCATTTCGTAATACTTGGCGTCTGACAGGCCGTGGATACGGACGATACCGTCGGTCAGGCTGACAATGGTGCCTTCGGTCCGGGCCTCGGTCTGAAGGTCGAATTTCTCGATCTTCTGCTTGATGAGATCGCTGATCTCGGATGGATTCAGTTGCATGGCGGTGTCCAGTTCAGAATTGCAAAGCGTGGGCCAGTTGCTTGATCTTTCCGCGAACCGAGTCGTCGATGACGAGGTCCCCGGCGCGAATCTCGATCCCGCCGATCAGCGCGCTGTCGGTCTCGACCGTCAGGTCGACCTGACCGCCGAAACGCTTGGTGAGCGCCGCGGAGAGTGACTCCAGCTCATCGTCGCCGAGTTCGAAGGCACTGCGGATCAGCACATGACTCACACCTTGATCGGCGGTGCGGCTGACCTCGAAGAGTCGTGCAATCTCGGGCATTGCGGTCAGACGCGCATTGCGCGACAGCAATCGCAGGAAATTCGCGGCCTCCGCGTGAAGGCCCTCTCCGCAGACATCAAGGATGATCTCGAGCACGCGCTCCCGAGGGACGCTCGGGTTACCGATCTGGGCGGCCAGACCGGCGTCCGCAGTCACCGTCGCAAGCAGTTCCAGCGCCTGCGACCAGGCATCGATCTGTCCGGTCTCCTTGGCGCGCTCGAAGACCGCTTCGGCATAGGGACGCGCGATGGTGGTTATGTCTCCGGCCATGGGTGATCCCTAGAGCTGCTTGGCGAACGAGTCGACGAGCGAACGGTGCGCCGCGACATCGATCTCTTTTTGGAGAATCTTTTCCGCCGCCGCAACGGCAAGCGACGCGACCCGTTCACGCAGTTCCTCGCGTGCGCGATTGGTCTCGCGATCAATCTCCGCCTGCGCGGACGCAACCAGACGACCGCCTTCGGCGCGCGCGTCGCCCTTGGCTTCCTCGACGATCTCGGTGGCCCGTTTCTGGGCTTGACCGACGATCTCGGCCGCCGCGGCCTTGGCGTCCTTCATGAGTTCCAGCGCGCGCTGTTCGCCCAGGGCTTTTTCCTGATGGCCACGCTCGGCAGCGGCTAGACCCTCGGCGATTTTCGTCTTGCGCTCAGCCAATGCATTGACGATGGGCGGCCAGACATACTTCATACAGAACCCGACGAACACCGCGAAGGCGATCATCTGGGCAAACAGAGTCAGATTGATATTCATAGCGTTGCCTCGTGCCTTTGCCTCGTACCGAATCAGGGTGACTGGCGGATAGGCCGCGACCCTGGCGGGAGCGGGACGTCGATTAGGCAGCGAACATCAGATACAGACCCATGGCGATCGCGATGACGGGCAGCGCGTCGACCAGACCCATGACGATGAAGAACTGGGTGCGCAGCATTGGGATGAGTTCCGGCTGACGCGCGGCGCCTTCCAGGAAGCGGCCACCGAGGACGCCGATACCCACGCCAGCGCCGACCGCGCCGAGACCGAGCATGAGACCGGCGCCGATGTATTTGATGGCCATTGCGAATGCTTGTGCGACTTCGAGTTCCATGAGTTCCCCCAGGTTTAAGTGTTGCGACGAATCGCTCGTAGAAAAACGATCGTCGAGTGTGAAAAAGTCATCGGTTGAAAAACATCGGTCGAATCGAATCCTTGACCGACGCCACGTCGATCAAGGATGCCGTCGATCAGTGGTGCTCCTGATGCGCCATGTCGAGATAGACAATGGTCAGCACCATGAAGATGAATGCCTGGAGCGTGATGATCAGGATATGGAAGACGGCCCAGACGAACTGCAGCAGACCGCCCGTCATGTTAAGCACGACACCGCCGCCATAGAGCAGCGCGATCAGAATGAAGATCATCTCGCCGGCATACATGTTTCCGAAGAGACGCAGTGCCAGCGAGAGCGGCTTGGAGAGCAGGCTGATGCCTTCGAGCAGCAGATTGGCGGGCATGCCCCATTTGCCGAACGGCTGCAGGGTCAATTCGCCCAGGAAACCGCCGACACCCTTCATCTTGACGCTGTAATAGAGCACCAGAAAGAAGACCATCAACGCCATGCCGAAGGTTGCGTTCGGGTCCGTCGTCGGGACGACCCTGAGGAAGACGTGATGCGGATCGGCGCCAAAGACCGCCATGAACTGCCCGAAGAGATACGGGAGCAGATCGACCGGCAGCAGGTCCATCAGATTCATCATGAAGACCCAGGCGAAGATGGTCAGCGCCAGCGGCGCGACCATGGGGTTCCGGGCACTGAATGAACCACGCACGTTTTCTTCCACGAAATCGACGATCCATTCGACAAAATTCTGCGCCGTGCCTGGTACGCCAGCCGTGATGCGTTCGGCGACGCCCCGAAAAAACCAGATGAACAGGACGCCCAGCAGGATCGAGAAGAACATCGTATCGATATTGATGGCCCAGAATCCCATTTCAGCGGCTTCGGCGCTCGAATGCGCGAAACCGAACCCATGCTCCGGATGGACGCCGAGAGTCAGGTTCGTGAGATGGTGCTGGATATATCCCTGGGAGGTGAGCGCTTCGGAAGAGGACATCAATCATCTCTCACGTCATGTTTCGACTGCCGAATTGGGCGGCGATCAGGGTTGGTATGACTTGGACGGCAACATAGGCCCCAAGCATGACCGGAACATTAAGGCTATCGATCACCGCGAAAGCGGTGGCAAACAGCCCGAGAATCAATGCGATTTTGGCGGCTTCACCGCGGTAAAAACGCATGGCCAGGCGTGCGATTTCGGCAGCCCGATATTCGCGAAAGAACCAGGCCGCAAGCAGGGTGTTTGCAAGCAGACAGGTTCCTGACCCGACCAGAACGGAAATTGCAACCGAGTTGCCGAACGGCAGGGCGAGGATCGTCATCGCTAATCCAAACACAAACTGGATTTTCAGAATCCTTTTGGCTTGGAAAGCCCCCGGCTGTTGCATGAGATCGTCTTCAGTGGGGTGAGCACGCCGTTCACCGAGCGCGCAGTATAAGGGGTTGCCGATAGAGGGTCAACGCAACCCATGCGTTTTAAAACGGCGCCGACGGCTGGATTCAGGATGGTGCGAAACGGCGCCCGCCGTGACGCGGGGCGGTTATCCCGCACTCATTGGATATGCGCGAGGATACCGTCGAGTTCGTCCAGACTGTTATAGGCGATCACCAGCTTTCCCGCACCCCGGCTGCCATGGCGAATCTGGACCTGGGCGCCGAGCCGATCGGTCAGATCGGTTTGCAGACGATGGATGTTCGGGTCGGTATCCGACGGACGCTCGACGGACTCGCTAGAGTCATCGCTCTGCTGCAGGCGACGCACGAGCCGCTCGGTTTCGCGTACCGACAGGCCGGCGGCAACCACCTGTTCGGCGGTCTTGCTCTGCGCGGCCCCTTTCAAGCCAAGCAGCGCGCGGGCGTGGCCCATCTCCAGGCGCGACTGCTCCACATGGGTCTTGACATCGGCATTGAGATCCAGAAGCCGCAGCAGGTTGGTGATCGTCGTGCGGGATTTTCCCACCGCCTCGGCGACCCGCTGATGGGTCAGACCAAACTCGGTGATGAGACGATCCAACGCACCGGCCTCTTCGAGCGGGTTGAGGTCGGCGCGCTGAATATTCTCGATCAACCCGATCGCGAGCGCCGTCGGCTCGTCCACCTCGCGGACCACCACCGGGATGGTAGCGAGCCCCGCCATCTGGCAGGCGCGCCAGCGACGTTCGCCGGCAACGATTTCATAACGCCGCGCGTCCGCCGGCGACCCTGCCAGGGGGCGCACCACGATCGGCTGAATGACCCCCTGAGCGACGATGGAGTCAGCTAATTCGCGCATTGCATCCAGGTCGAACTCACGGCGTGGTTGATAGCGTCCCCGCTGGATCCGCTCCAACGGCAAATGCGTCAAGCGCTCGCTGTTTAGGATCTCCGCACGATCGCCGGACGCGGAAACCTCGACGCCCCCCGCGGACGGCTCGATCGGCACCTCGGGCGCGCGCGCGGCGCCCAGCAATGCATCCAGCCCTCGGCCCAGTCCCCGTTTTTTCATGGGTTGCTTTTGATCGATATCCATGTTGCGTTTCGGATCAGGCGGCATGCTGGCGTTTATCCAAACGTCTCAGGACTTCGCTGGCGAGCGCCAGGTAGGAAATGGATCCCTTGGACAACGGATCGTAGAGCAGCGCCGACTGACCATGGCTCGGCGCCTCGGCCAAACGCACATTGCGCGGGATCACGGTGCGGTAGACCTGATCCTTGAAATGGGTGACGAGCTGCGTCGAAACCTGATTGGCCAGATTGTTGCGCGGATCGTGCATGGTACGCAGGATGCCTTCGATCCGCAGTTCCGGATTGCGGCTCGCACGGATCTGCTCGATGGTATCGATCAGGGAAGACAGCCCCTCCAACGCATAGTACTCGCACTGAAGCGGGATCAGCACACCCTGGGCCGCGACCAGCGCGTTGACCGTAAGCATGTTCAGGGACGGCGGACAGTCGATGATCACCAGCTCGTAGGCGCCCGCCGCGCTGGCCAGCACCTTGAGCAGTCGCCGCTCGCGCTCGGGCGAATCGAGCAAGCCGATCTCGGCGGCGGTCAGGTCGGCATTCGAGGGCAGCAGATCGAACCCTGGCGACGGCTCGTCAATACGCTTCAGACAGTCGGCGGGAGCGATGTCGCTCAACAGCAGATCGCAGACCGTCACGTCGAGCGCGTGCTTGTCGATCCCGCAGCCCATGGTGGCATTGCCCTGGGGATCCAGATCCACGAGCAGCACGCGATGCTTCATGGACGCCAGCGAGGCGGCCAGATTGACCGCCGTCGTGGTCTTGCCGACACCGCCTTTCTGATTGGCGATCGCGATGATGTTGACCATGGTCGGCTCAGTCACTCCGGAGTTCGATCAAATGACGGGGTACGTCGAGGAAAGGAATAGTCAGGCGGTGGACCGTCAGCGCTTCGGGCGGCCATCCCCGATTGTCTGGCGATTCGTCAGGATGGCGACCCTTCATCAGGAGCAGTCGGCCTGGACGCGCGAGCAGATCGGCCTTCAGGACACAGAGAAGATCGGCTTCCGCGACCGCGCGGCTGACGATGGTACTAAATTTTCGACCCGGCCGGTATGTCTCGATGCGCGCCTGGACGGGCTCGACGTTGCCGAGCTCCAGCTCCATCGCCGCTTGGCGCACGAAGCGGATCTTTTTCCCGTTGCCGTCCAGAAGCGTGAAGCGGCGAGCCGGCTCCAGGATCGCCAGCGGCAATCCCGGCAGGCCGGCGCCGGTCCCGATATCGAGCACGCTATCGCCGCAAAGGAAAGGCTGGATCGCGAGACTGTCGAGCAGATGTTTCGCGACCATCTCCAGAGGATCGCGAACCGCAGTCAGATTGTAGACCTGATTCCAGCGCGCCAGGAGGGCCAGGAATTGGAGCAGCCGCGATTGCTGGCCCGACGTCAGCGTCAGTCCCAGCCGAGCGGCCCCCAGGACCAGCCGCTCCTCAATCACCGACTGTTCGGCCGCGCCCGATTCCATCAGGCGGACTGACGCTTGAGGTGGATCAGGAGCAGCGAGACCGCCGCCGGGGTCACGCCGGGGATGCGCGCGGCCTGACCCACGGTGACGGGCCGGACCCGCTTGAATTTCTCGCACACCTCCTTCGAGAGACCGCGCACGCGATCGAAATCGAACCCCTCGGGCAACGCCTTGCTTTCCTGCTCGCGCTGACGGTCGATCTCGGCGCGTTGGCGCGTGATGTAACCGTCATAGCGGGACTGAATCTCCAGTTGCTCGCTGACCTCCGCCGCGACGGGCTCCGGCGGCTCGCCAATCAGCCGGCGGATGCCTTGGTAGCCCACCTTGGGGCGAGCCAGGAGTTCCAGCGCCCGCGCCTCGCGGCGCAGGGGCTCGCCGAGCACCTCGGCCGCGAGGGACTGGTCAATCGCGTCGGGCCGAATCCAGGTCTCGCGCAGCCGCTGACGTTCGCGCTCGATCGCCTCGCGCTTGGACGCGAAGTGCCGCCATTGCGCCTCGCCTACCAGGCCAAGCCGACGGCCCGTCTCGGTCAGGCGCAGATCGGCATTGTCCTCGCGCAACGTGAGCCGGTACTCGGCGCGGCTGGTGAACATCCGGTAGGGTTCGCTGGTTCCGCGGGTGACAAGATCGTCGACCATCACCCCCAGATAGGACTCGTCGCGACGCGGCAGCCAGGGTTCGCGCTCCTGGACCTGAAGCGCGGCGTTGACGCCAGCCAGCAAACCCTGGGCGCCGGCCTCTTCGTAACCGGTGGTTCCGTTGATCTGGCCGGCGAAAAAGAGCCCGCGCAGATGCCGCGTTTCCAGCGTCGGCGCCAGATCGCGCGGATCGAAAAAGTCATACTCGATGGCATAACCGGGGCGGGTCAGATGCGCCCGTTCGAACCCAGGGATGGAACGCACCAGCGACTCCTGAATATCATAGGGCAGGCTGGTGGAGATGCCGTTCGGATAGACTTCATGGGTGTCGAGCCCTTCCGGCTCCACGAAGACCTGATGCGAGTTCTTGTCGGCGAAACGCACGATCTTGTCTTCGATCGATGGACAATAGCGCGGACCGATCCCTTCGATCAGTCCCGTAAAGAGCGGCGAACGGGAAAGACCGGAACGGATGATGTCGTGCGTGCGCTCATTGGTGGAGGTGAGATGACAACTGACCTGGCGCGGATGGTCGCTGGCGCTCCCCAGATAGGAAAAGACCGGCACCGGCGCGTCGCCGGGCTGTGCGACGAGTCGGCTGTAATCGATGGTGCGCCCGTCGATGCGCGGCGGCGTGCCGGTCTTGAGCCGCTCGACCCGGAAAGGCAACTCGCGCAGACGCCGCGCTAGCGCATTGGCAGGTGGATCGCCGGCCCGCCCGCCCTCATAGTTGGAGAGCCCCACATGAATGCGTCCGCCGAGAAAGGTGCCGACAGTCAGAACGACCGCGGGGGCCATGAACCGCAGACCCATCTGAGTCTGGACGCCGATCACGCGATCCTGCTCGACGAGGAGATCGTCGACGGTCTGCTGAAACAGCGACAGGCCGGGCTGGTTTTCGACCGCGACGCGCACGGCCGCCTTGTACAGCGCGCGATCCGCCTGGGCGCGGGTGGCGCGCACCGCCGGACCCTTACTGGCGTTGAGAATGCGAAACTGGATGCCGCCGCGATCGGCGGCGCGGGCCATGAGACCGCCGAGCGCGTCGATCTCCTTGACCAGGTGTCCCTTGCCGATGCCCCCGATCGCCGGGTTGCAGCTCATCTGACCGAGCGTCTCGATATTCTGGGTCAGCAACAGGGTACGCGCCCCGCAACGGGCGGCGGCCAACGCCGCCTCGGTGCCGGCGTGACCGCCCCCAACCACCACGACATCGTACTGATCGCTCGCAAACATGACAGGAAGCCTGATCCAATGAAGCCCGTTAGTTTAACCCAAATCGGGACGACTGAGCCGATTGAAAAGAGAGACTTTTTCGCTTCCTGGCGTCAATGCGTCCGAACCGGAGTCGGCGACCGATGAGCCTGTCGCACCGCCAACCGCAACGCGACGCCAGTCTTCCGGACGCGATCCTCGACAGCGCTCGCGCCGTGATCCTCGGCAAGGATCGCGAACTGCGACTCGCGCTCGCCTGTCTGCTGGCGCGCGGGCATCTGCTGATCGAGGATCTGCCCGGCGTTGGCAAGACCACCCTCGCCCACCTGCTCGCGCGCCTGCTGGGCCTGGACTATGCGCGCATCCAGTTCACCAGCGATCTGCTGCCCGCCGATGTCATCGGAGTCTCGGTCTATGACCGAGCCGCCGAGGGTTTCCGCTTCCATCCCGGCCCCATCTTCTCGCAACTGGTGCTGGCCGACGAAATCAACCGGGCCACGCCCAAGGCCCAAAGCGCGCTGCTGGAGGCGATGGAAGAACGCCAAGTGACGGTCGAGGGCGAGACCCGCCCACTCCCGGAACCTTTCTTCGTCATCGGCACCCAGAATCCGCTTTTTCAGGTCGGCACCTTTCCGCTGCCCGAGTCCCAGTTGGACCGCTTCCTGATGCGTATCCGTCTGGGCTATCCAGACGCCGAGCAGGAAAAGCTGCTGCTCGCCGGCGAGGATCGCCGCGCCATGGTCGCGCGCCAGGCGCCGGCACTGAGCAACGCGCAACTCCTAGAGCTTCAGCAGCGGGTCACCGACATCCACGCGGCGCGGCCCATCATAGACTACGTACACGCCATCCTTCAGTTTACACGGGGTTCCGATCGCTTCGCCTATGGACTCTCGCCCCGCGCGGGGCTGGGGATCCTCCGTGCGTCCAAGGCATGGGCGTTGCTCGCGAAACGGAACTATGTGATTCCCGAGGACGTTCAGGCCGTGTTACCCGCCTGCACCGTACATCGGCTGACGGGCGGGGAACCGGGAGAGCGGATTGGGGAGGAGCAAATTGCTGCCTACCTCCTCGCTGGCGTTCCCCTGTAAAACGGCACCGTTATTCCATGCAGATCCGCACGAAACTCGCCCTCGGTCTGATTTCCATCCTCGCCGTCAATTTGGTCGCCGGCTTCCAGGGTTTCCAACTCCTGAGACAGGCGGGTGAGCGGGCGTCGGAGATCCGCGAGGCCAACTCGCGGATCGTGTCCAGCGCGCTCTCGGCGCAGGTCCGCTTTAAGAAACAGGTTCAGGAATGGAAAAACATCCTGCTGCGCGGGCAGGATGCCGAACTCTTTGCGGACTACTTCAGCCGCTTCGAGCAGGAAGAGGCGCGCACACGAGAGGCCGTCGAACAACTGGCCGAATTATTGACCGAAAACGCATCGGCGCGTGCCACCGCCGCCCGCTTTCTGGAGGCACATCGGCGGTTGGGTCGGGAGTACCGTGCCGCGCTTGCATTCTATCGGCCAGAGGAGCCGAGCCCGCATCTAACGGTCGACCGGCGCCTGCGCGGCATCGATCGCGAACCAACCGATCTGATCGATGAGGTCGTGAATGCCGCCATCGAACAGAAGAACGTCGCGCTGACGCAGCTCGACGCCTCGACCGGGGCGATGGAAAGACGGATCCTGCTGTTGCTGGCCGGTGTCTTGAGCGGCACGGTCCTGCTCCTCCTCTGGCTGGTCGATCGCACCATCGGACAGCCGATCGCCACCGTCACGGCGATCGCTCGGCGGGTCAGCGCGGGCGATTTTTCCACTCCGATCGAGGTGAGCGGTCTCGACGAACAGGCCCAGATGCTGGCCGCGCTCAAGACGATGCAGTCGAACCTGGCGCACTCCCAGGCGAGTCTGAGCCAGAGCGAGGCTCGATCGCGCCTGCTCCTGGAGTCGACCGGCGAAGGGATCTATGGCGTGGATACGAAAGGGCGTTGCGTCTTCTGCAACCCCGCCGCCACACGGATGCTCGGCTACCGGACACACCAAGACCTGGCGGGCCGCGACATGCACGAGACGGTGCATCATTCGCTGGCGAACGGGGCACGCTATCCGGCGCACTGCTGCAGGGCCGTGTCCACCTATCTCGATGGAGTGCCCGCCCGCGTCGACGACGAGGTGTTCTGGCGGGCCGACGGCAGCAGCTTCCCCGTCGAATATCACGCAAACCCCATCCACCGGGAAGGGGCGCTGATGGGCGCGGTCGTCACCTTCTCCGACATCTCGGCGCGCAAGGACGCCGAGACCGCCTTGCGGATCGCCCATCACGCACTCGCGGAGGAACGCGGCCAATTGGCCGAGCGGGTACGCCTGCGGACGTTGGAACTGGATCGGGCCAATGCCGAACTGGCGCGGTCGGCACAGGCAAAGGACGAGTTCCTTGCCGCCATGAGCCATGAG
Source organism: Thiocystis violascens DSM 198 (assembly GCF_000227745.2). Classification (NCBI taxonomy): domain Bacteria; kingdom Pseudomonadati; phylum Pseudomonadota; class Gammaproteobacteria; order Chromatiales; family Chromatiaceae; genus Thiocystis; species Thiocystis violascens. The sequence goes on from NC_018012.1 coordinate 2,859,775, forward strand.
CTGCGCACCCCGCTCACCTCCATCCTCGGGCTCTCCGAAACCATGGGGGACGGTCTGCTCGGCCCGTTGAGCCAACAGCAGGACAAGGCCGCCCGCATCATCCATGAGAACGGAACCCATCTGCTCGAACTCATCAACGACATCCTCGACATGTCGCGGGTGGCCTCCGGACAGATGATCCTGCGCTGGGACGAGGTGCCCGTGAATCAGCTCTGCGACGCCAGCCTGCGTCTGATCGGTCCCGCCGCCAAGCGCAAGGACATCGGGATCTCGACGAACCTCGACCCCAAGGCCCGTCTGGTGCGGGGAGACAGTCGCCGACTCAAGCAGATGCTGGTCAACCTGCTCGGAAACGCGGTCAAGTTCACGCGACAGGGCGGAACGATCGGGCTGGATGTCAGCGCGGACGCCAGCCAGCGCGAGGTGCGGATCGGCATCTGGGATACGGGCGTCGGGATTCCCGCCGATCAGTTCGAGCGACTCTTCCAACCCTTCGTCCAGTTGGACAGTCGGCCCGCGCGGCAATACGACGGCACTGGGCTTGGTCTGGCGCTCGCCGCGGGCATGGCCAAACTGCACCAGGGACGGATCGAGGTTCAGAGCCAGGTCGGACAGGGTAGCCGCTTCGATATCATCCTGCCGTGGGAGCCAGACGCCCAGACCGCGGACCGGTTCCCGCGGGAGTCTCCGGCGGCGGACGCCCCGGGCGCCCCGGCCGTTGCGCACCAGCAACCACGCGTCCTGCTGGTTGACGACAATGCAAGCAACCTGGACATGCTGGCAACCTATCTGCGGATCAAAGGTTGCGATGTCATGACGGCCAGCAATGGCCGCCAGGCGCTCGCCCTGGCCCGCGAGCAACGCCCCGACATCATTCTGATGGACGTGCAGATGCCCGAGATGGACGGACTGGAGACGACCCGTCGCTTCCGCGCGGATCCGGCGTTCCGGCTGACGCCCATCATCGCGCTCACGGCGCTCGCCATGCCCGGTGACCGGGAGCAATGCCTGGACTCGGGCATGGACGACTATCTGAGCAAGCCGCTCGGGCTCAGGGAACTGCATGGCACGGTCGTCAACTGGTTCGATCGGACGCGGGCGTCTTGAGCCGATCCAGGCAGCGCTGGCGCTCGGGTCGCGGAACAACGACGCATCCCGTTATAGAGGCGGGTTAATGGCAGGGTTCCAGTGCTTCCTCGTCGATCTGGCGGCGGCGGAGCGCGGAAAGACCCTGGTACTGGCCGAGCGGCTCGACGCCCGGCTGGGCGCTCAGAAAATCGACCTGATACTGACGTCGATATTTCTCGTAGGTCGTCAGGATGCGTTGCCGTCCCGGGCAGTCGCTGTAATAGCCGTCGCGATACTTCGTCACGGTGTGGCAATCCGGAGCCTTCCGGTGTTTCCGGAACCCCTTTGTGCCCTCTTCATAGCTGGCATCGGGGCAGCGGAGAATGTCCACCGCCTTGACGCACCAGCCGGCGTAGCTGCATTCGCGGCTTGTACTCTCGCGCTCGATACCGGCGGGGATATCGGTCCAGCGCGCGGCAAGATCGGCTGACAACCCGCGACTCGCCCCCCGAACCGTCAAGGTATCGGCGGCAAAATCGCCCGCATAGGTCTTGGCGGTCAGCGCGCCGCGCCGGGTCTTGACGGTGATGTGGGAGTGAAACAGCGCGAGCGGTGGCGGGCGCTCTCCGATCTCGATGGCCATGGGGCCGGGCTCGATCAGCAGGCGCTGGCCCTCGCCCGCCAGGGGAAAGGGTTGTCCATGCCTGGTGGTGACCGTCCCGGCGGACTCGATGGTGGCGCAACCGGCCAGCGACACGCTGACGCAAAGCGCCAAACGGCCAAGCAAGATCTTGTTTTCGTGCCGCAAACGCAAGCGCATCGGCTTATCCCCGCAAGGTTCCAACAGGCGTTCTCACTGACGCAGTGCGGGCGATGTCGTCCGCGAATCGCCCACATACGCTGCGTCCCCAGCGGATCGGCGTCATGGAGCCGAGTTCGTCCATGCCCTATACTAACGCTCTTTTTCGCTCGGCACCGCCCGCATGGCGGTCGGCACCAGAGAGAGGCCAGACACGCGATGAACCCGGACCTGGAACGCCTTCAGCCCTACCCCTTTGAAAAGCTCGCCGCGCTCAAGCAGGGCATCCAGCCTCCCAGGGACCGGGAACCGATCGCCCTGCAGATTGGCGAGCCCAAGCACCCGACGCCATCCCTGATCGCCGACGCGCTGCTCGCGCATCTTCACCAACTGTCCGTCTACCCGACGACCCGTGGAACGCCCGAACTGCGCGCGGCGATCGCCCGCTGGCTGATCGCCCGCTTCCAACTCGCCGGCGGCGACGGCAGCCGATCGAGCATCGACCCCGAACGTCAGATCCTGCCGGTGAATGGCACCCGCGAGGCATTGTTCGCCTTCGCTCAGGCGGTCGTCGACCGCTCCCGCGCGCCGCTGGTGCTGACGCCGAATCCCTTTTATCAGATCTACGAGGGCGCGGCGCTGCTTGCCGGGGCGAAACCTCGCTATCTGGCCTGCCGGGCCGAAAACGGCTTCCTCCCGGATTTCGACGCCGTGGACGAGGCCACCTGGAAACGCTGTCAGCTTCTTTATATTTGCTCGCCGGGCAATCCGACCGGGGCGGTCTTCGATTCGTCCACCTTCGCCCGTCTCATCGAACTCGCACACCGCCATGATTTCGTCATCGCCTCGGACGAATGCTATTCCGAACTCTATCTGGACGAAAACGCCCCGCCGCTCGGGCTGCTTCAGGTCGCGGCGGCCATCGGCAACGCGAGTTTCAGCCGCTGCATGGTCTTTCACAGTCTGTCAAAACGCTCCAATGCGCCCGGACTGCGCTCGGGATTTGTCGCGGGAGACGCGGAGTTGATCGAGCGCTTTTTCGCCTATCGAACCTATCACGGCTGCGCCATGTCGCTGCCCATCCAGAGCGCCAGCCGCGCCGCCTGGGGCGACGAGTCCCATGTGCGCGAAAATCGCCGGCTGTATCGCGATAAATTCGCCGCGGTTCTCGACATTCTGGGCGACGTTCTGCCCATGGACCGACCCGCTGCCGGCTTTTATCTGTGGCCGGAAACGCCGATCCCGGACACCGAATTCGCGCGCCGACTCTATGCCGAGGAAAATCTCAGCGTGCTGCCGGGCAGTTTTCTCTCGCGCGAGGTCGCGGGCGAGAACCCCGGCGAGAACCGCGTCCGTCTGGCGCTGGTTCCGCCGCTGGACGAATGCGTGGACGCCGCGCGGCGCATCCTGCGCTGTGTCGAGCGAATCCGGCGCGAGCAAGGTCATTGACGAATGGGAAATCTGGGAACTCGGAGCGTAAAGCCATTCGTGGTTCGACCCTTCGACAGGCTCAGGATTCACCACGAACGGCTTCAGGGGATCTCACCGCGAACGGCTTCAGGAGCGTTCACCACGAACGGCTTCAGGGGATCTCACCACGCACGGCTTCAGGATTTCACCACGAATGACTGGACACCAAACCCATGCAAATTCAGATACGTCAAACCACCAACGCCGAGACGCCAGCCATTTGCGATCTGATCGAGGCCGCGTTTGGCGACGAGCAGGGATTGGAAGTCGCGCAATTGACGCGCGATCTGCTGGCCGATCCGAGCGCGCAACCCCTCCTGTCGCTCGTTGCCACGGCCCAGCGAACGGAGATCGGCGATCCGCCGCTTGGGCATATCCTCTTCACCCATGCCAAAATCCACACCGGCAGCGCGCCATCCGACCCCATCCCGTCCGCCGCAATTCTGGCGCCGCTTGCCGTCCGCTCCGATGTCCAATCCCAGGGGATCGGCGGTCGGCTGATCGCGGACGGACTCGCGCGACTGACGGCAGCGGGCGTGGATCTGGTGTTTGTCCTTGGTCACCCCGGCTACTATTCCAGGCACGGCTTTGTCCCGGCCGGAAACCTCGGGCTTGACGCGCCCTACCCCATTCCGCCGGAACACGCCGATGCCTGGATGGTCCAGGCGCTGCGGCAGGGACTCCTTGGGCGTGTGCAGGGGCAAGTGGCTTGCGCCGAGGCGCTCGACGATCCCCGGCACTGGCGCGAATAATCTTTCATTTCACACGAGACGGAAAACACATGACCGATCAACAGACCATCATCGTCGACGCCTTCGAACGCCGCGCCGAGATTACGCCCCGTAACGTCGAGACTCATGTCCGCGACGCCGTGCAGGACGCCATCGAGCGGCTGGATCGGGGCGACATCCGCGTCGCCGAAAAACGCGACGGCGACTGGACGGTCAACGAGTGGATCAAGAAGGCGGTGCTGCTGTCCTTCCGCATCGAGGACAACTGGTTCATCAAGGGCGGCTTCACCAACTATTACGACAAGGTCGCCTCCAAGTACGCCGACACCAACTCGCGCGAATTCCGCGAGTCCGGCGTGCGCGTGGTGCCGCCGGCGACTGCCCGCAAGGGTTCCTACATCGCGCCGGGCTGCGTGCTCATGCCGTCCTATGTCAACATCGGCGCCTATGTCGACTCCGGCACCATGGTCGACACCTGGGCCACGGTCGGCTCCTGCGCGCAGATCGGCAAGAACGTCCATTTGTCCGGCGGCGTCGGCATCGGCGGCGTGCTGGAGCCGGTGCAGGCCGCGCCGACCATCATCGAGGACAACTGTTTCATCGGCGCCCGCTCCGAGGTTGTCGAAGGGGTCATCGTCGGCGAGGGCGCGGTGATTTCGATGGGGGTCTACATCGGCCAGAGCACCAAGATCTACAACCGCGAAACAGGCGAGATCCTCTACGGGCGGGTACCGCCGGGCGCGGTCGTGGTCCCCGGCAATCTACCGTCCAAGGATGGAACCTACAGCCTCTACTGCGCGGTTATCATCAAGCAGGTGGATGCGAAAACCCGGAGCAAGGTGGGCATCAATGAACTGTTACGGGACATCTGAAGGCCGGCCGGCGAGCCTCGCGCCATGCTGACGCTGTACGGAATCGCCAACTGCGACACCGTGAAAAAGGCGCGCCGCTGGCTCGACGGAAGGGGCATCGACCATGTCTTCCATGACTACAAAAAGCAGGGGCTCGACGAAGGCCAACTGCGCGCCTGGGTGGCCGAACTCGGCTGGGAGACCCTGCTGAATCGTCGCGGCACGACCTGGCGCAAGCTGCCGGAGTCCGTGCGCGACGGGATCGACGAGGAGCGCGCGATCCAGCTCATGCTGGACGCGCCATCGATCATCCGCCGACCGCTGCTCGACACCGGCACGACCCGCCATGTCGGTTTTTCCGAGACCCAATATCAGGAGCTGTTCCGCTGATGTCGCCCACGCTTGCGCTGGCCCGCGATCTGATCGCGCGCCCTTCCGTCACGCCCGATGACCGGGGTTGTCAGGATCTGATGGCCGAGCGCCTGGCCGCGCTCGGTTTTCGCATCGAGCCCATGCCCTTCGGCGAGGTCACCAACCTCTGGGCGCGGCGCGGCGACACCGGGCCAGTCTTCTGTTTCGCCGGACATACCGACGTGGTGCCGACCGGCCCGCTCGACCGCTGGAACTCGGACCCTTTCGTTCCGACCATCCGTGACGGTCGGCTTTACGGTCGCGGGGCCGCGGACATGAAAGGCTCGCTGGCGGCCATGGTCACGGCGGTGGAATCCTTCGTGGCCGAATATCCCGACCACACCGGCTCCATCGCCTTTCTGATCACGAGCGACGAGGAAGGCCCTTCGATCGACGGCACCGTCAAGGTCGTGGAGCGTCTGGAACAGCGCGGGGAAAAGATCGACTATGCGCTGGTTGGCGAGCCATCCAGCCGCGAGCGGCTAGGCGATACCATCAAGAACGGTCGGCGTGGCAGCCTGAACGGTTTTCTGAAAGTCCGGGGCAAACAGGGCCATGTCGCCTATCCGCAACTCGCATTGAACCCCTTCCATGTCAGCGCCCCGGCGCTGACCGCGCTTTGCGCCGAAGTCTGGGACCAGGGCAACGAGCACTTCCCGCCGACCAGTTTCCAGATCGCCAACCTGAACATGGGCACGGGCGCGGAGAACGTGATTCCGGGCCAGTTGGAGGTGCAGTTCAATCTGCGTTTCTCGACCGAATTGACGCCCGAGATCATCCAGACGCGGGTCCGGCGGATGCTCGATGCCGGCGGTTTCGACTATGACCTGACCTGGCGGCTCTCCGGCAGTCCTTTTCTGACGCCAGCGGGCGAACTGGTGGCGGCATCGCGCGCGGCCATCCGGACGGTCACGGGGCTGGATACCCAGCTCTCGACCAGCGGCGGCACCTCCGATGGCCGTTTCATCGCACCCACCGGCGCTCAGGTCGTGGAGTTAGGTCCGTTGAACGCCACCATCCATCAGATCGACGAGTGCGTCGGGGTGGAAGAACTCGACCAACTCTCCGACATCTATCGACTGATCCTGGAGCGGCTTTTGACCGAGCGCGCCTAGCATGGCCGACCCGGTTCTGGCGATTTTTGGAAACGCTCGGACCTTGCTTTCCTCCATGGCGAAAAAGCCAGCAAAAAGGTTGTCCATTTAGAGGGTGTAGACAAAAATAATTGAGCTGCTATTTGTATACCAGTCTACAACTGAGCTGGTGTGCGCTGATGTCGAAAGCTGGTCGTCCCCCCAAGATTCACGAGGCGGAGCAAGCGGTATTGCGTCAAATTGTCACGGATCGCCCGACCTCCACGCTGTCAGAGATTGCCCGGGAACTCGCGGCACGGACGGGAATCGAGGCTCATGAAGCAACGATTCGCAAGTCCTTGCGGGAGGCGGGCGTCACGCGCCTCCGGGGCGAGAGTGGTCTCGAGGCGCAAGCGCGCGCAACGCCGCGTCGGTATGGGTATACGGATGCGCATCGTCGCCACGACCCCGACCAAAGCTACCCAAGTTGTCTGACCGATGCGGAGTGGGACTTGGTCGCCGCTCTCTTTGAGATGCCGGGCGGGCGGGGTCAACCGCCCCGCGTGTCGCGCCGGAGCATCCTGGAGGCGTGTTGCTACGTGGTGCGCACGGGGTGCGCGTGGCGGATGCTGCCGCACGATTTCGCGCCTTGGCAGAATGTCTACAAGACGTTTCGCCGTTGGAGTGCGGCTGGGAAGTTTGAGCAGATGCATGATCGACTGCGGGGGCAATGGCGCGAACGCGAGGGGCGTGAGATCGCGCCGACGGCGGCGGTGCTGGATGCGCAATCGACCCGCGGCTCGCCGCAGGGTGGACCGAGCGGCTTTGATGCGGGCAAGCAGGTCAAGGGGCGCAAGCGCAGCCTGGTGGTCGATACCTTGGGGTTCGTGTTGGCGGTGAGCGTGGTCGCGGCCAATCTTCAGGACCGCGATGCCGCCTCGGGCGCCGTCGCTGACGCGGCCGCCAAGTACCCCCAGATCAACACGCTGTTTGTCGATAGCGCCTACGCCGGTCAATTTGCCCAAACCACCGAGCAGACCCACGCGATCCGCGTGGAAGTCGTGCGCCATCCAGCCAACAAAAGCGTTGGCTCCTGGCACGTGGACGGGGCGCCTGACCGAGTGGTGATCGCCAACGCCGACGGCTTCGTTCCGCTGCCGAAGCGCTGGGTTGTCGAGCGCACCCATGCGTGGAATGAGCGTGCCCGTCGATTGATCATGCATCATGACCGTCTGCCAGCGGTCTCCGAAACCTGGGTTTGGCTGGCGGAGGCGCGCATCCTGCTGCGGCGGTTGACCACAACGGTTTGATTTTGTCTACACCCTCTGATGAAGCGAAAAACCCAGCCGAATCAGGCGAGCAGTGAAGGGTTTCCCGTTCGTCCTGAGTCCTGAGCCCTTCGGCTTCGCTCAGGACAGGCTTGTCGAAAGGTCGAAGGATGATCGGAAAATCGGGAAATCTTTTCCGGAAATCGCCTGAACGGAACGGAATGGAAGTGCCCCTCACAGAGGGGCAAGCGCATCGGCAGGCTGGATCAAGCGGACTTGCGGCGGGAAGCACCAAACGCGCCTAACAAGCCGGCGCCGAGCAGAAGCAGCGAGGCAGGTTCTGGTACGAACTGTCTATAGGCGTTGGAGGTGGAAAGAAATGCTCCGTCCGTCCAGGTGATCGTTTCCGTCACGGTGAGAAATGTTCCGGCCAGAGGTGTCGAGCCAATGACGCCGTTCGAGGCCAGGAGGGGACCATGGGCTCCATTGATGTCAGTAATCGTCTTGCTGGCGAGGAAATTAGCCGCAGTGCCTTCGCCTGCGGTGTCGGCACCGATGGATCCCTCTGTGAAGAATGCACCGGCATCGATTGCCGCTTGAGTCAGCTCAAGGGTGTATGTCAGAGTCCAGACACCTGGCGGCTGTCCGAGCGCGCCGCTGAGAATCTGGAGCGTATGAAGATCCGTGCCGCCGAGCTGGAACAGGGTGAAAACGAGCGCGGTGTCGTCGGGCAGGTCGGTGTCGACCAATGTCCAGATCTTATCTTGTTGAAGGACTTCATTATCCAAATCCGCATCCCAATCTCCAATGGTCGTATTGAAAGGGTTTTCTGGATTCGGAATGACGATGGTGGCGTCGGCCGTGTTGACGAAACTCAGGGTGGCGGCCAGGAGGGTTGTTGCGAAAACGTGCTTCTTCATGATCTTTAGCCTTTCATAGGAGTGGGAGATGATGACCACAGCTGTGTCAGTACAGGAGATCATTCCTTATTGCCTTACACACATCAGTCAGAATCGGTTGAAAACAGCTCGCGAGTCTGCTCATGATTCTGATTTTATTGATGTTTTAGACGATCAATGTTGGAACGAACCGCTTTAGCCAGGCACTCAACCGCATCGAAACGGATGGCGTTGAGCTGCATAGGGAGCGGCAATGATCACCAAGCATGCTCTGCGCCAATTAAAAATTATTCTACATAAACAATAACTTGGTTGATTTTATCGAAAGCGAAGAGGCCTTTGGGCAAATTCTCGCCTGCTTCAAGTGTAAAGAAATCCGACACTGAAACGACGCCAACAGCACGCGGACACCATGGGTCGAATGGTCGAGTTAGCCCCATTCCAGAGGGTTCAGGCGCACTTTTCAGAACTTTTTGGGCGTGTCAACGGGCGATCATGGGCCATCTTGACGCATTGGAGTGTCAGTGCGGCCCCGTCACTCAGGTGTAAAAAAATCCGACACCAAGGACTCGCCGTGCATGACGTTCGCCCCTTGGGCGAACGCCATCCTGTAAATAAAGGATCGAAATCAATCATGTTCCTTGCGGCTTGACGGCTGTTTTAGGCGCGCGGCGGCTGGGTCGGGCAGTGAAGGGAGGGGCTGGGCGGTGACGAAGAGAGCGTCTGAATGGCAGTGTAAAAAATTCCGACACTCGCCTGACGCTTGGTCATCAAAGGAACGCCGGATGCCTGCATGATCCCGCTGATGCGAGAAACGCATCGCGATAGGCGCCATCGACCGTCTTCGTGTCGGATGTGAAAGAGAAAACCGCCAATAACGCCACCATCTATCCTGAAAACCCGTCGATTGCCTAGCCGCCATCGGAACCCGCCGAGGATCCACCGCCATGAGTCAGACCAAACCCGCCATTCCCTTTCAGAGCGTCGTCATGCCCGAGGCATTGCAGGCGGAAAACCGGATTCAGTTCCGTTGTCACCAGGACATTTCCTGCTTCAACGCCTGCTGCAAGCGGGCGGATGTCACCCTGGCGCCCTACGATGTGCTACGGCTCAAGCGCCGGCTCGAACTGACCTCGACCGAGTTCGTCCGCCAGTACACGGTTCCTTTCCAGATGGATGGCGACGGACTCCCCGGCATCAAGCTCAAGACCGACGAGAACGGCACCTGTCTCCAGCTCGCTGGCGATGCCGGCTGCGGCGTCTACACGGATCGCCCGACAGTCTGTCGCTACTATCCGCTGGCACTCCTGGCACTGCGCGAAAAGGACTCGCCCACTGCCGAGGAGCGCTATTCGCTGGTCCGGGAGGATCACTGCAAGGGCCACGAGGAACCGCGCGAGATCAGCATCCAGTACTATCGCGCCGAACAGGGTTGCGAAGACTTCGATGCACACAATCGCGAGTGGTATCAGTTGGTTCTGAAAAAGAAATCCGCCGGCCCCACCGTCGGTCAGCCGCCCCAGACGAGCCTGCAACTCTTTTTCATGGCATCCTATGACATCGATACCTTCCGCCGTTTCGTCCTGAGCGAGAATTTTCGCAAGACCTACGCGCTTCCCGATGGCTTTTATGCCGAGGTGGAGCAGGACGACGAAGCCCTGCTGGCCTTCGCCTTCCGGTTTTTGCGTCAGGTTCTGTTCGGCGAGCGCACGGTCCAGGAGGTCGCGGACGCCTGGGACCAGCGCGTGGCCCAGCGCCGGGAGGTCTGGGACGCGCGCAAACAAGCTGAAATCGAGCGGCGTCTGGCGGCGGAAGATCGGAAATATGCCGAGGGCGGCGATGGCGTCTGTGCCGAGTAACGCGCGTTCCGCGTGACCTCCGCCGTTTCGAGCGCCCCCAATCACGCGCTCGCCAAGGGGCGAGCGGCGAGACGCGGTTGACGTCTTTTTCCTTTTTGACTCGCGACGATGGACGCCCCATGAATGAACCTACCGATCCGCGCGCACGGTTCGCGGCACGACTCGACGCGACGGCCACGCTGCTGGCGGCCGTGCAGGCCGACGACGAACTGCTGGCCGCGACCCTCCAGGCCGCGACCCGCACCGCCGAGTCCATCAACCGGGGCGGCACGCTCTTCATCTGCGGCAACGGCGGCAGCGCCGGGGAAGCCACCCATCTGAGCGGCGAGCTGATCGGCCCCTTCCTCGACAAGACCCGCCGCCCGCTCCCGGCCATCGCACTCGGATTCGACACCAGCGCAGTCACCGCCGTCGCCAACGATTTTTCGTTCGACGAGATTTTTTCGCGACAACTCGCCGCCCTGGCGCGTCCCGGCGATGTGCTCTGGGCGCTGTCCACCAGCGGCCGTTCGCCCAATATCGTGCGCGCCCTGGAGACTGCCGCCGCGCGCGGTGTCCTGACCGTGCTGCTCACCGGCGCGCGTCACCCGGACCTGCCCGCCGCCGCCGAGATCGTGCTTGCGGTTCCCTCGCGGGAGACGCCCAGAATCCAGGAACTGCATCTCGTCCTTGGGCACTTCCTGTGCGAGATCGTCGAGTCGTTGACCGCCGACAGCGGCGTCTCCTCACCTTATCTGGGTACGACCTCGATCTGATACAGCCGCGGCCAGTATTTGCCCGTGACGTACAGGCGATCGGTCGCCGCATCATGGGCGATGCCGTTTAGCACCGCTTCGCGGCTCGGTCGCTCGGACTCCGGGTAGAGCCCGCTTAGATCGAGATAGCCTGTCACCGCGCCGCTGTCCGGATCGATCCGCACCAGATAGTCCTGGTGCCAGACATTGGCCCAGACCTCGCCCGCGATATATTCCAGTTCGTTCAGAAAGCGGATGGAGCGCGCGCCATCGCGCACGGTCAGTCGGCGCACGACACGCCGAGATTCGGGATCCAGAAAGCGCAGTTCGGCCGTGCCGTCGCTCATGATCCAGTGGCGCCCGTCCTGCGTTAGGCCCCAGCCCTCGCCTTGGTACCGGAAGGTTTCGCGGGTCTCCAGGCTGTCCCGGTCGCGGATGAGACCAAGTCCTTCGCGCCAGGTCAGTTGAACGAGCCACCCGTGCCATTGGGCGATCCCCTCTCCGAACAACTCGGGCGCCAGCCGGGTTTCCCGCTCGACGCGGCCGGTGGCAAGATCCACCCGGCGTAGCGTCGATGCCCCATAGTTTCCGGTCCCCTCGAAGAGTTGACCATCGACCACGACCAGCCCCTGGGTAAAGGCGGCGGGGTCATGCGGAAAGCTCGCCACGACGCGGTAGCCGAAGACCGGGGCCGTGGTGGCTGGCGGACCGCCGGCGCAACCGCTGTCCGGGAAGGAGCTGAACAACGCCAGCAGCATCGAAATTTGTGCCGCGCGAAGCCGAGGGAATTTGGCCGTGGATGCGATCCAGGAGCGGTCTTTGCGGGAATCTCGATGAATCGTTTCAGGTTGTCTTCTCATACAATCTCGATCAGCCAAACTCGGCGATGGGAAATGCACCTGCGAGGTCTCGAACCATGGCAAAAGATCCCCGAAAAATCTATCAACTCAAGATCGGTCTCAGCGGCGCGAAGCCGCCGATCTGGCGGCGTCTGCTGATCGTCGATACCGTGCCGCTGCCGGTGTTTCATACCGTGCTGCAAATCGTCATGGGCTGGGAGGATTCGCATCTGCATCAATTCGTCACGGGCGGGAATTACTACGGCACCCCGGATCCGGACGATCATTTCTCGGAAACCCTGAACGAGAGTCGCTACAAGCTCAACCAACTCCTGAAAAAAGAGAAGGATTCGCTGATTTACGAATACGATTTCGGGGATAGTTGGGAGCACAAAGTCACGCTGGAGAATATTCTGCCCTTCGACCCCGACGCCATTCTGCCGCGATGTATCAAAGGCAAAGGCGCCTGCCCGCCGGAGGACGTTGGCGGGATCTGGGGTTACTACGGTTTCCTGGAAGCATTGCGCGATCCGCAGCACCCGGAACACGAGGATTACAAGGACTGGATTGGCGGCGACTTCGATCCCGACGCCTTCGATCTCGACGAAATCAATGCGCCGCTGTTGGAATATTGCCGACAAACCTAGAAAGAGCAGTCAGCATGTCAGCAAGCCGCCATCGACATCAGGCGGCAATCCCCGCCTGCTGCAACTCACGAATCTGGTCCCGGATCGCGGCGGCCTGCTCGAATTCCAGATTCTTTGCGTGCTGATACATCTCCTTTTCCAGCGACTTGAGCCGCTTGGCCATCTGCGCCGGGGTCAGTCTGGCGTATTCGGCGACCTGCTCGGCCACTTTGGCGAAAGCGCGCGCCTTCATCGGCGCACCGGGCGTGGCGCTTTCCAGAATGTCGGCGACCGCCTTGCGGATGGTCTGCGGCGTCACGCCGCTGGCGAGATTGGACGCGACCTGTTTGGCGCGCCGGCGATCGGTTTCCTCGATGGCGCGCTGCATCGAGCCGGTGATTTTGTCGGCATAGAGGATCGCCTTGCCGTGGGCATTGCGCGCGGCGCGACCGATGGTCTGGATCAGCGAGTCAGCCGAGCGCAGAAAGCCTTCCTTGTCGGCATCCAGGATAGCGACCAGTGAGACCTCGGGCATGTCCAGCCCCTCGCGCAACAGATTGATCCCGACCAGCACGTCGAATTCGCCCAGGCGCAGGTCGCGGATGATCTCGACCCGCTCCACGGTCTCGATGTCCGAATGCAGATAGCGGACCTTGACGCCGTGATCGTTCAGATAATCGGTCAGATCCTCGGCCATGCGCTTGGTCAGGGTGGTGACCAGCACCCGCTCGTCGACGGCCACGCGCGGGCCGATCTCGGAGAGCAGATCGTCGACCTGGTTCAGCGCCGGGCGGACTTCCAGTTCTGGATCGACCAGGCCGGTGGGCCGCACCACCTGTTCGACCACCGCGCCCGAGTGGTCGATTTCGTACTGACGCGGCGTGGCCGAGACATAGATGGTCTGGGGCTGGCGGGCCTGAAATTCCTCGAACTTGAGCGGTCGGTTGTCGAGCGCCGAGGGCAGCCGAAAGCCGTACTCCACCAGATTTTCCTTGCGCGAGCGGTCGCCCCGGTACATGCCGCCGAGCTGCGGGATGGTGACATGGCTCTCGTCGATCACGACGATGGCGTCGGGCGGCAGATAATCGTAGAGCGTCGGCGGCGCCTCGCCGGGTCCGCGACCGGACAGATAGCGGCTGTAGTTCTCGATGCCGGAGCAATAGCCGACCTCCAGCATCATCTCCAGATCGTAGAGCGTGCGCTGCTCCAGACGCTGGGCCTCGACCAGCTTCTGATTGTCGCGCAGCCAGTCGAGCCGCTGTTTCAGCTCGGGCTTGATCTGCTCGACGGCGTTTAGGATGGTCGCGCGCGGCGTCGCATAATGGGTCTTGGGAAAGACCGTGTAGCGCGTGACCTTGCGCCGAACCTCGCCGGTCAGCGGATCGAACAGCGACAGCGCCTCGATCTCCTCGTCGAACAGCTCGATGCGGATCGCCTCCTCGTCGGATTCGGCCGGATGGATGTCGATGACATCGCCGCGCACCCGGTAGGTGCCGCGCGCGAGTTCGACCTCGTTGCGTTTGTATTGCAAATCCGCCAGACGGCGCAGGATGGCGCGCTGGTCGATCCGGTCGCCGCGCTTGAGGATGAGGACCATCTTGAGATAGGCCTCCGGATCGCCCAGACCGTAAATGGACGAGACGGTGGCGACGATGATGACATCCTTGCGCTCCAGCAGCGCCTTGGTGGCGGACAGACGCATCTGTTCGATGTGTTCGTTGATGGAGGCGTCTTTCTCGATATAGGTATCCGTCGCGGGGACATAGGCCTCCGGCTGATAGTAGTCGTAATAGGAGACGAAATACTCCACCGCGTTGTTCGGAAAAAAGTCGCGCATCTCGCTATAGAGCTGGGCTGCTAGGGTCTTGTTGGGCGCCAGCACCAGCGCCGGGCGCTGGATCCGTTCGATCACGTTGGCGATGGTGAAGGTTTTGCCAGACCCGGTGACGCCGAGCAGGGTCATACCCGCCTCGCCATCGTTCAGCCCGGCCACGAGTTGGCGGATGGCGGCTGGCTGATCGCCGGCGGGGGCGAATTTGGCGACGAGCTGGAAGGAGCTGTGTGACATTCGGGAGCCTCGTCAATCGCGATGAGATGATGCGCTGGCCGCGCGCGTGGAGCCGCCATCATTCGGCGTGCCCGGATTTCAGTGTTTCGCTATGATTGCCAGCCGCAACACGCGAATCCAGCCACTGTAGGAACCTGAGAGACCACCGCCGATGACCATTAAACTCGCCGCCCGCGTCCAGGCCGTCAAGCCGTCCGCCACGCTCGCCATCACCGCCCGCGCCAAGGCGCTGCGCGCGGCGGGGAAGGATGTGATCGGACTCGGCGCGGGCGAACCCGATTTCGACACTCCCGACCATATCAAGACCGCCGCCATCGCGGCCATCCAGGCGGGATTCACCAAATATACCGCCGTCGATGGCACCACCGAACTCAAGCAGGCCGTGATCGACAAATTCAAGCGCGAAAATGGTCTGGAGTATGCGCAGGATCAGATTCTGGTCTCCTGCGGCGGAAAGCAGAGCTTCTTCAATCTGGCCCAGGCGCTGCTCGATCCAGGCGACGAGGTGGTGATTCCGGCGCCGTATTGGGTGTCCTATCC
The DNA here is from genome assembly GCF_000227745.2 of Thiocystis violascens DSM 198. Lineage (NCBI taxonomy): Bacteria > Pseudomonadati > Pseudomonadota > Gammaproteobacteria > Chromatiales > Chromatiaceae > Thiocystis > Thiocystis violascens. The sequence continues at coordinate 2,875,011 of NC_018012.1, forward strand.
GGACATGGTGCTGCTGGCCAGCGGCGCGCCGGTGCTGATTCATGCCGGCGCCGAGCAGTCGTTCAAGATCACGCCGGCCCAATTGAAGGGCGCGCTCAACGAGAAGAGCCGGCTGTTCGTCATCAATAGTCCCTCCAACCCGACTGGCATGGCCTACCGCCGCGATGAGCTGGAGGCGCTCGGCGAGGTACTGCGCGATTATCCCAAGGTCGTGATCGCGACCGACGATATGTACGAACATATCCGCTGGAGTTCGACTCCCTTCGTCAACATCCTGAACGTCTGCCCCGACCTGGCCCCGCGCACCCTGGTGCTCAATGGCGTCTCCAAGGCGTATTCGATGACCGGCTGGCGCATCGGCTACGCGGGCGGCCCGGCCGAGATCATCAAGGCGATGAAGAAGGTCCAGTCGCAAAGCACCTCCAACCCGACCTCGATCTCACAGGTCGCGGCCCAGGCCGCACTGGAAGGACCGCAGGAGTGCATCGGTGTCATGCGCACGGCGTTCCATGAGCGCCACGACTTCGTGGTCGAACGTCTCAACCAGATTCCCGGCATCGACTGTCTGCCGACCGACGGCACCTTTTATGTCTTCCCCAGGGTTCAGGGTCTGATCGAGCGGCTGCCCGGCGTCGGCAACGATCTGGAACTGGCCGAATATCTGATCGAACAGGCCGGCGTCGCGATCGTCCCAGGGTCCGCGTTCGGACTCAACGGCTATATGCGCATCTCCATCGCCACCAGTCGCGCCAATCTGGAACAGGCGCTGGAGCGGATCGCCAAGCTGGCTGGCTGATCGGGGACAAGGGGCAAGATGATACCGATCTCGTGACGTGGCGAAAGCATGAGACGGTATCGGATGCCTGGATCGCTGGCATTCCCTCATTCCAACCAGTTCCGGCGGGAGCCGTTTGACCCCCGCTAAACCGATCCCACAACAGCTTGCCCGAGATCGCGATGGACGCCGCCGCCAGCACCGGATGCACCAGAGCCGCGCCATGGCGCGGCACCAGATGCGAGCCAAGCCAGACGCCGATCAGTTGGCTGCACGCCATCGGGGCGGCGAGGGTCCAGACGATCTGTTAGCCGGCCAGGAAGAACAGCAGGGCCGTCAGATTGCTGGTAGAGTTAAGCGCCTTGGCATGAGCGGTGGCGCGACGCAGATTGTAGCCGAGCGACGCGACATAACCCATGGCGAAAAGGCAGGATCGAGTGCTTCCATGTTGATTGTTCTTCTCGTTTCGTCGCTGACCGCGCGCGCGTCGCCGCGACCTGAGCCCCGGCGTCGCGGCCTTGGCGAGGCGGGCTTGTTCGCGCTCATCGTCCTGATGACCGGCCTGCTGCCCGGCTGCGCCAGTCTCGTCGAGTCCTGGAAGGCGCCCGAGGTGGCGCTGATCGGGTTGCAGCCCAAAGAGCTGGGACTCGCGCGGCAGGTGTTCGTCGCGACCCTGGCGGTCAGGAATCCGAACGACCGCACCCTGCCGATCAAGGCTATGACCTACCGGCTCGCGTTGGAGGGTCGCGACGTGGCCGAGGGCGGCGGCGCCCTGGAGCGACAGATCCCGGCCTTCGGCGAGACGACCGTCGATGTCGAGGTCATCGGCAGCCTGCTTGGTCTGCTCCAGCAGTTGCCCGCGCTGGCGCTCAAGGAGCGTCCGCTGGACTGGACCCTCGCCGGGACGGCGACGCTGGCCGGCGGCTTAATCACGTTACCCTATCGTTACTCGGGCAGGATCGACGCGCGGGAACTGATGGCTGGGGGGCGACGTTCGTTCTGATTCTGCCTGACGGCGTGGTCAAAAACGGCGGTGGGATGCCGCAACCGCTCCGAAGATACAACCCGGTGTCGATCACACGCTCCTGAGGCAGGAGGCGCCTACTCTGTCCAGGCCGGCAAGTACCTCCATTCATTCGACCCTCGGAAACCCATGCCCGCACTCGCAGTCCAGCAACTCACCAAGACCTATAAAAGCGGCTTTCAGGCCCTCAAGGGGATCGACCTCGGTGTGGAGCAAGGCGACTTCTTCGCGCTGCTAGGCCCCAACGGCGCCGGCAAATCCACCTTCATCGGGATCGTCGCTTCGCTCGTCAACAAGACCGCCGGCAGCGTGAACGTCTTCGGTCACGATCTCGACCGCGATCCCGAGGGCGTGAAATCCTGCATCGGTCTGGTCCCCCAGGAGTTCAACTTCAACCTCTTCCTGCCGGTGTTCGAGGTGGTGTTGAATCAGGCCGGCTACTATGGCATCCCGCGCCGCGAGGCCAAGGTCCGGGCCGAGCGATCGTTGCGCCAGCTCGATCTCTGGGACCGGCGCGACAGCGAGATGCGCACGCTTTCCGGCGGACTCAAACGGCGGCTGATGATCGCGCGCGCACTGGTCCACCGGCCCCGGCTGCTGATCCTGGACGAGCCGACCGCCGGGGTCGACATCGAGATTCGCCGTTCGATGTGGTCCTTCCTGCGCGAGCTGAACGCCGAGGGCACAACCATCATTCTCACCACGCATTATCTGGAGGAAGCCGAAAGTCTCTGCCGCAACATCGCCATCATCAACCGGGGCGAGATCGCCGAGCGCAGCAGCGTGGCCGACCTGCTCAACACCCTGCATACCGAAACCTTCGTGTTGAACCTCAAGGGGCGAGTGTCCGAACTCCCCGAACTCGGCGGCTTCGTGCTCCAGCACTTGGACGACTGCACACTGGAGGTGGAAATGAATCGCGACCACACCATCAACGGTCTGTTCGACGCGCTCTCGCGTAACGGCATCGAGGTCATCAGTCTGCGCAACAAACAAAACCGGCTGGAACGGCTCTTTCTGGAGATGGTCGACCAGCGCGCGGCCGAGGCGGGAGGCGGCGCATGACTCGTCTCATGAGCGACTGGCGCCGCTACTGGGTCACCTTCATGACCATCCTGACCAAGGAGATCCTGCGTTTCACGCGCATCTGGGTGCAGACCATTCTACCGTCGGTGATCACCACCACGCTCTATTTCGTCATCTTCGGGCGTCTGATCGGTGACCGCATCGGCCCCATGGAGGGTTTCGCCTACCTCGATTTCATCGTCCCTGGGCTGGTGCTGATGGGGGTGATCACCAACTCCTATTCCAACGTCGTCTCCTCGTTCTACAGCAGCAAATTTTCCCGCTATATCGAGGAACTGCTGATCTCGCCGGCGCCCAACTGGGTGATCCTGGCCGGCTACGTGGCGGGCGGCGTGGCGCGCGGGCTGGTCGTCGGCGGCGCGGTCATGCTGGTGGCGATGGTCTTTACCGACCTGCGGATCCACAGCCTCGGGGTCATGCTGCTCATCTGTCTGATGACCGCGATCCTCTTCTCGCTCGGCGGCTTCATCAATGCCATTTATGCCAACAGCTTCGACGATATTTCCATCGTCCCGACCTTCGTACTGACGCCCCTGACCTATCTGGGCGGCGTCTTCTATTCCATCGCACTCCTGCCCGACGTTTGGCAAGTTCTGTCGCTCGCCAATCCACTGCTCTACATGGTCAACGCCTTTCGCTACGGACTCCTCGGGGTCAGCGACATCCCGATCGGGCTGGCCTTCGGCATGATCCTGATCCTCATCGTCGTGCTCGCCGCCATCAGCCTGACTCTGCTGCGCCGGGGCGTAGGGATCAAGACCTGAAGGCTGGGGCAGGCTGCAAAGCCAATACCCGAGGCGACCAACACCATCCAGTCTGCCGGACCTTCTTCAAGCGCCATCGCGAACCCTTAATTACGATCCGTCCGGTAGGCTTGTTCAGCCGCCTGTCAGAGCCTTTCAGCGGCGGTGAGCCTGAAGTCCCCATCCACTGCCCGAACCTCCCACAGGAGATCGAAGCCCTCCTCCAGCCGGGGGATTTCCCAGCGGCGAAGGCTGGCGCGGATAGCCTTGTCCGGTACCGGTCGGCGACGCTCCCTCAGGGCATTGCGGGCCAGGGCTGTCTCCAGGTCGATCCAGAAGCAGTAGCCCACCACCCGAAAGCGGGCCTCACGGGCCGCTTCGATGTAGACCGCGCGCTCGGCCTGGGTCAGGTTCGTATTGTCCACCACGAAAGGCTGCTTGGCTTCCAGGCAGGCCGCCAACAGGACGCGCTCCCGGTGGCGCGTGCGCAGCATGTCGAGATTGAGGCGAAGATGGCTGTCCGCCAGTCGGGCCTTGTAGAAGCTCGACTTGCCGGCGGCCTGGATACCGGAGAGGATAACCGCTTCCATGCAAAACAAAGACACAGCGGAGCCGAAGGCCCCGCACGTTGCCTGTGAGATGCCAGACGCTAGGCGCGCTTGCCTCGGAGGCTGAAGAAGCCGAGCAGGCCGGAGCCCAGCAGTAGGATGGTGGCCGGCGCCGGTACCGTGACTTCAAGGTTAATGTTGTCGAAGGCGTGGAAGTCGGCGGTCTGGCCCCAGCTCAACGACGCCAGTCGGTCGAAGTCAGAGTTGAACGCGAAGGTCTCGAAGCCGGACTGACCGTCCAGGGTGAAGGTCTGCTGCACGGTGCTCGTGTCGGCCTTGGTGCCGATGAAGGTCACGCTCACATCGAAGTCCATGAGTTCGGCCAGGTCAATGGACTGCATCGAGAAGGCAAAGCCCTGGGTATTGATCAAACTGATGGTGGAATTTGGGGTGTCCGAATAAATGTAGGTGGAGCCGCCAAGGTAAAAGGGGCTGGTGAGCCCGTCGGTGGCGAACTCGTCGTTTGTCACCAGAAAGCCCTGCTCGGCATGGCTGGCGCCCACGGTCGGACTATCGCTGCCATTGGTGGCCAATGCCTCGAAGTCGATGTTGACGGTGACGGGAGATGCGCCGACGGTCTGGCACAGGGCGGCCAGGACCAGGGCCAGCGGTAGGATGATTTTTTTCACGGCTTGTATTCCTCTTGGTCGTTCAGGAGAGCGGATCGATTTCAGTCCGCTCCAGTCATTGTTTCCGTTGCCGCTACATGACCACGAACTGGCTGTCGTGATTGATAACGGCCCAAGCGGTCATGGTGCGGGGATCGACACCATGGCTGCCCAAGGGGTGGCCGTTGTAGGCGCCGTAGACGAAGCTCTTGCTGCCCCCGACGTTCAGGTCCACGGCGTCGAGCCAGGCGCCATCGAACTGGGCCTTGATGCCGAATTTGCCGGCACGTAGTTGGCGCAGTGACATGCGGCTGGACTCGAAGGACATGGATAGAACGTAGGGGTCGGCGGTTCCGGGATCGTTGGAATCGGGCAACTCGCCGGTGAGGTTCTTGTCGTGAAGGCTCAGGTTGTCCTGCAGGCCCCACAGGTATAGAACGGCGCTGGCGGCATTGTCGGGCATGGGCTTCCAGCCGGTCTTGACGGTCTTGACCGGCGCCGCACCGCCGTAAACGGTCTCGGTATTGCCATTGAAGCCGTCCAGGATCCTGGCGACGGTGCTCTCGAAGCTGTCCTCCACGCTGGTGTAGGAGTCACCGTGCGCGACTTCGAAGGACTTGCCGTTGAGGCTGTAGCCGAAGCTCTCGCGCAGGTAAAAGGTGTAGTTCTCGGGCGCGAAATTGAGGCCGAAGTCACCGTAGTCCTGGCCATGGCTGGAGGAGTAGAAATCCACGGTCAGGCAGGGGCCGTCCACGGTGAAGATGTAGTAGCCGATGGTGTAGAGCTCGTGGGCGACGGCCAACTCCCCGAGCCCAGCCTGCTGGTACGGGGACTTTGGGGTGTAGAACTTATAGCTGTTGGAGGAGGTGATGATCTGCTCGGCGCTGTACCCGTTGACGGTCAGCCTGGAGCGGTAGTGCTGGTGGTCGTGACCGCCCAGGTAGTAGCCGACCTTGTTGCTATCCATGACGCTGATGAAATCATCGCGGGCATCGGGGTTGGCTCCGACGCTCCCGCCGAAGAGATTGTCCTTGTGGTTCTGGCCGGCAAGGTTCTTGTGCGACATGACAAAGGCGTGCATGTCGGAGGTAGTACGGCCGCTGCCGCTCAAGACGTCGTTCACCCAACCGACCTGGTCCACGGCGCAGTCGTTGACCCCGGTGCCGACGACCTCGGCGCCACTGGCGGCGCTGTAGACGATGCTGGTGCCATCTGGTCCCGGGCGCATGAACTGGTCGATGATCACGATGCGGACGTTGTCGAAGTCGAAGGCGTAGCTGAGGCCGGTTAACAGGGGATTGGCGCTGGCCTGAAAGTTGTCGGCACCGAGGACGTTCTGGCCGGCGCCCTGAGTCTGCGGGAACAGGGCGGGGAACTCCACGGCGGCGGTTTGGGTGGCCTCGTGGTTTCCGCGGCAGGGGTAAAAACCGATGCCAGCGTCGTACAGGGCCTGCGCGGCCCAGGCCCGGTACTGCATGGTTCGCACTTTCGTGGTGCCCGGAGTGTAGCCGAAGGGGTCTGAGTAGTTGGAATACTCTTGTGTCGTCGGAATGGTCCAGCTCTCATCGTTGCAGAGGTCGCCACATTGCAAGACGAACTTGCAGCCATGGTTGATGAACTGCTGGTTCAGTGCCTGGATGATATCGACGGCGCAGGTGGCTGGGTTGGCCGGATCGGTCGTCTTGTTGCTCCACTGGGTGTCGGACATGACGCCGAACTTCCAGGGCGTGCCGCCAGCGGCCTGAGACTGGGCCTGAGCCTGCTCGACGAGCCAGCCGAGGTTGGCGCCGTTCAGGACGAAACCGGCGGCGCCGGCAGAGCCGTAACGCAGAAAATCACGTCTATTCACTGATATATTCCCCACAGATTCGGTGTGTGATGCACTACGGCGGTCACCAAGTCCTTTCGTCCTGCTGTGACACGTCGTTCTGCTGGGTCACATCTGGAGAGGCTTGTCAGCGACTTCCGCCATTCTGGAGATCGCCTGTAACCTGTGCGTGGCGTCTCGACGGGGCGCGAGCATAAACTCTAATGATGTCAGCCTGATTTCAGTGTTGTGACGTCATTCGCGGAAACGAACAGTGGGTTGTGCTAGAGGGATCGGGATTTGACACCATGCCGGGAGTCGCGCTTCGCGGCGATCGCCGACGAGGCGTAACATTCGCAGCCCGACGAGGCGGCCGCGAGGTTCGAGAATGAGCCTTGCTGGGCCGGCGGCCGGCTGTGCGGATCGGATGACTTGGGGTAGTCTTGCGGACTTTCGCCCACGTGTCCGAGCAACGCGCAGACCGCCTGCCGTGCCCGGCCCCTTCAGAGTCTTCGATGTCCGATCCGATTGCCTGGCTGACCCCCGCGGTCACGACCTTTGGTCTCGTCTTTCTCGCCGAACTGGGCGATAAATCGCAACTCGTTTGCATGACGCTCGCGGCAAGACATCGGCACGGGCCGGTGCTGGTCGGCTCCATTGCCGCCTTCGTGGTGCTGAATACCCTGGCGGTGGTGTTCGGCGTCGGGTTGGCTCAGTGGATTCCGGAGCGAATCCTAGCCGGTATCGTCGCGATCCTCTTCGCGGTCTTCGGGGTGATGTCGCTGCGCGCCACCGAGGACGAAGACGGCGATGTTGTGCATGAACGCCGCGTCGATGGTGTCGCGCTGACGACCTTCCTGATGATTCTGCTGGCCGAGATGGGCGATAAGACGCAACTGGCGGTTGCCGGTCTGGCGAGCAGCCTGCCGCCGCTCTCGGTGTGGATCGGCGCTACCCTGGCCTTGTCCGTGACCTCGGCGCTGGGCGTGCTGGTGGGATGCCGATTGCTGAGGCTTATGCCGCTGCATCGGCTGCACCAGGCGAGCGGAGTCTTTTTCCTGCTGCTCGCGGGTGTTGCGCTCGCCAAGGTTTTTTAGCCGCGGTTTGTCGGTCAGGTTGACGCGAGCGGTCGGTGGAAGGCGCGACCGTCGACCAGGCAGGTTACGGCCCGGCGACGCCAACGTCCGGCAGGCGGCTAGACATTGAACCGGAAGTGGACGATGTCGCCGTCCTTGACCACGTATTCCTTGCCTTCCGAGCGCAATTTGCCGGCCTCTTTCGCGCCCTGTTCGCCCTTGCAGGCGACGAAGTCGTCATAGGCGATGACCTCGGCACGGATGAAGCCGCGCTCGAAATCGGTGTGAATCACGGCGGCGGCCTTGGGCGCCTTGGCGTTTTTGGGGATGGTCCAGGCACGGACTTCCTTGGGGCCGGAGGTGAAATAGGTGTCGAGTCCCAGCAGACGGTAGCCGGCGCGGACCACCCGGTTCAGCCCCGGCTCGTCGAGTCCCAGGTCGGTCAGGAACTCATTGCGCTCGCTCTCTTCGAGTTCGACGATCTCCGCCTCGATGGCGGCGCAGACGGCGACGACCTCGGCGCCTTCCGAGGCGGCGAGCGCGACCACTTTGTCGAGCAGCGGATTGTCGACGAAGCCGTCCTCGGCCACGTTGGCGATGTACATGGTGGGCTTGGCCGTCAGCAGGAACAGATCCCGCAGTTCCAGCAGTTCGTCTTCACTAAAACCCAGCGCGCGCACCGGCTTGCCGGCATCCAACTGGTCGCGCGCCTGTTCCAGCAGCGCCTTGCGGGCGAGGATCTTTTTATCGCCCGTGCGGGCCATGCGCTCGGCGCGGTCGAGCGCCCGCTCGACCGATTCCAGGTCGGCCAGCGCCAGTTCGGTGTTGATGACCTCGATGTCGTCCAGCGGATCGATCCGGCCGGCGACGTGGACCACGTCGTCATCCTCGAAACAGCGCACCACATGCGCGATGGCGTCGGTCTCGCGGATATTGGCCAGGAATTTGTTGCCGAGGCCCTCGCCTTTGGAGGCGCCCGCGACCAACCCGGCGATGTCGACGAACTGCATGGTGGTGGGGATGATCTTCTGCGGCCTGGTGATGGCGGCGATGACATCGAGACGCGGGTCGGGCAGCGGCACCACGCCGACATTCGGGTCGATGGTGCAGAAGGGGTAGTTCTCAGCCGCGATCGTGGCCTTGGTCAGGGCATTGAAAAGGGTCGATTTGCCGACATTAGGCAGGCCGACGATGCCGCATTTGAATCCCATGACAAGAGTCCGCTCGGAAAAGCCGATCATCTTACAGGATTCGCGCGGCGGCACGCCAGACGCAAATCCTGACGCGGGATCAACGGGTTTCGGTCGGCTCCCGATTGTAGCGATCCTCGAAACGCACGATGTCGTCCTCGCCGAGATAACTGCCGGACTGGACCTCGATCAGTTCCAACATGATGCTACCGGGATTTTCCAGCCGATGCGTGGTGCCGACCGGGATGTAAGTGGACTGATTCTCCGTGAGCAGAAAGGATTTGTCGTCACAGGTGACGCGCGCGGTGCCCGAAACCACGACCCAGTGCTCGGCGCGGTGATGGTGCATCTGGAGCGAGAGCGATTCGCCCGGTTTGACGATCAGGCGCTTGACCTGATAGCGCGGCCCCTGTCCGATGGATTCGTAGGAACCCCAGGGCCGATGGACCTGCTGATGATGACGATGCTCGTTGCGGTGCTCGCGCTGGAGGAACTGGGTGACGGCCTTCACGTCCTGCGCGCTGTCCTTGGTGGCGACCAGCACCGCGTCCGGCGTCTCCACCACGATCAGATCGTCGACGCCGATCGCCGCCACCATCCGATGCTGGGCCATCAGCAGATTGTTGCGGGCATTGTGCACGAAGGCATCGCCCGTCAGTACGTTCCCCGCCGCGTCCTGTTCGCGGACCTCCCAGAGTGCCGACCAGGCGCCGACATCGGACCAGCCGACATCGAGCGGCACCACCGCCGCCGGGGGCAGATCGGCGGCGGCGCCGTCCGACAGATGCTCCATGACCGCATAGTCGATGGAGTCGCTGGGGCAGGCGCCGAAGAGTTCGGAATCGAGACGCAGAAAGGCGCCGTCGATCTTGGCGCCGGCGAAGGCCGCAGTCGCGGCCTGCGCGATGTCGGGGCGGAAACGCGCGATCAGGGTCATCCAGAGCGAGGCCCTGAGCACGAAAATACCGCTGTTCCAGAGATAATCGCCGGAGGCCAGATAGCCTTGCGCGGTCTCGACATCGGGTTTTTCCACAAATCCGGCGAGGCCGTAGGCATGGCCCGCGAGTCCCTCCGAGGGGTAGGGCTGGCCCTGACGGATATAGCCGTAACCGGTCTCGGGTTTGCTCGGCACGATCCCGAAGGTCACCACGGCGCCCTGTCGGGCGATCACGCAGGCATCGGCCACGGCCGTGCGGAAACCGGGCTCGTTGCGGATGGTATGATCCGCCGGCATGACCAGCAGGATCGGATCCTCGCCCGCCTGGGTCGCGGCGAGCGCGGCGAGCGTCAGCGCGGGCGCGGTATTGCGGCCCTTGGGTTCGAGAAGGATACCGGCGGGATGGCGCCCGAGGATCCGCATCTGTTCGGCGACCAGAAAGCGGTGTGCTTCTTTACAGACCACCAGCGGATCGGTCTGGCCGATCGCCTGACGCGGATGCTCCTCGTCCAGACCGTCGAGACGCCGCACGGTTTCCTGGAAGAGCGTGTGCTCGCTGGTCAGAGGCAGGAACTGTTTCGGATAGGCTTCGCGGGACATCGGCCAGAGCCGGGTACCGGAACCGCCGGAGAGAATCACAGGTTGTAGTGGCATTGCGGATGACCTGATCCGTGGAGTTGAACGGGAAAATCATGTAACCGTGTCCGGCGGGAGCGACCGTGTTTGGCGGTCGGTTCGACCTGGCATGAACGCACGGGCATCGGTTCTGACGCAGTTGACGTTTTGACGCTTCATTATCATTAAAACCGCGTCTCGCCGGATTTCGCGGATGACCCGCGAGGCGAGGCTCGTTCGCAACCGGGCATGTCGCTCGGGACGCGGTTTCGATTAGAGCAACCGCGGCCTTCGCGGTCAAACACGCACGAGGATCCCGACACGATGAACCCCGAACTCACTCTGCTGGCGCGGCTGCTGCGCGAAACCGCCGCGACCGAAATCATGCCGCGCTGGCACCGCACGCGCGTCGACAGCAAGGCCGATGGCAGTCTGGTCACGGCGGCGGATCTGGCGGCGCAGACCCATCTCGCAGCGGCCCTCGCGCGCGCCTTTCCCGCGATCCCCTTGCTGGGGGAGGAGATGCGCGAATCCGAACAGGAGCGTCTGCTCGCCGCCGCCGAGCGTGGCGTCTGGGTGCTCGACCCGCTGGACGGCACCAGCAACTATGCCAGCGGTTATCCCGGATTCTCGATCTCGCTGGCCCTGATCGAGCAGGGCCAGGCGGTGCTGGGGGCGATCCTCGATCCGGTGCGCGACGAGTGTTTCACCGCCGCCCGAGGGCAGGGCGCCTGTCTCAACGGCGAGCCGATCCGACCCTTCGCCTCCGGCCCGGAACTGGGCGACTGTCTGGCCATGATCGATCTCAAGCGGCTGCCACCCCAATCGCTGGTCGCGCTCTTTCGCCCCGGCGGGTTCCGTTCGCAACGCAATCTCGGATCGGTGGCCTTGGACTGGTGCTGGCTGGCGTCCGGACGCTTTCAGCTCTATCTGCATGGCGGTCAGCGACTCTGGGATTATGCGGCGGGGCGTCTGATCGCGGACGAGGCTGGCGCGGCCTCGCGTCAGTATCGCCGGGACGGCGTCACGCCGAGCGCAGGGCTGACGCTGGAATCCCAGCTCGCCATCGCCGCCGCCAATGAAGACCTGTTGGAGCGCTGGCTGACCTTCGTCGATCTGCCGTTGAAGGCGGCCTGACTCGTCATCCGCGCCCTCGCCATCAGGTTGATTCGTCCGCCGCTGCCCTCAGTTTCGCTTGAACCGAATACGTCCGGCGGCGCCTCTGCCGTCCTCCCGCTTCAACCCGAGGTATTTCCCGATGAGTCACGACCCCAGCGGTCTCGACATGGATCTCTCCAGCGGCATCGCCGCCTTCGAGTCCAAGCAGTTCTCGCGGGCCACGGGCCTGCTGTCTCCGCTCGCCGAGCAAGGCAATGTGGAGGCGCAGTACCGGATGGCGATCATGGCCCAGAACGGGCTTGGCATGCTGCCGAATCCGCTGCTGGCCTACAGTTACATGAAGTCCGCCGCCACGGCGGGTCTCGGGCTTGCGCAGCATGGTCTGGCCTTCATGTACATGCAGGGCGAATGCACCGACAAAAATCCGGCCAAGGCCATCGAATGGTTCAAGAAAGCCGCCGAGCAAGGGCTCGTCGGATCGCTCACGACGCTGGCGCTGATGTACGAAGAGGGCCACGGCGTGGAGAAAGATCAGGAAGAGGCCAACCGGCTCTATCGGCTAGCGGGATTCGACGAGCGCTGAGCGGGCGATGAACGTGAACGAGACTCGCACCTCATGATCGATGAGATGATCTTTCGGCCAGTCCCATCGCCGTCAGATAGGCACTCGTGCTGGCCTCGATTTCATAGGGTTTCGCCGCTTGTTGCAGAATCGGCTTCGCGAGCGGCTGCTCCAGGGTGGCCATCATCGCCCGCGCGAGGGCCACGTCATCGCCAACCGGAACCAGTGGCCCGAAGCGCCCGGCGCCAAGAATCTCGCGCGGGCCGCTCGGGCAATCCGTCGAGACGACCGGCGTGCCGACAGCCAGCGCCTCGATCAGCACGAAGCCCAATCCTTCCCAACGCGAGGTGAAGACAAACAGGTTGGCGTGGGCCATATAGGCATAGGCGTTCGAGACATAACCCGGCAGCGCGACGTCCGCGGCGATGCCCAATTCCTCGGCCAACCTCAGTAAGCGTTCGCGGGCGGCGCCTTTGCCCAGGATCATCAGTCTGCAGGGGCGCTCGGCGCGGACGCGGGCGAAGGCCCGCAGCAGGGTCGCGAAATCCTTGCGGCTGCAAAGCTCCCCGGCGCTCAGGATCAGCGGCGTGCCGGGTTGTCCAAACCAGGGATGTTCGGGACGCGGCAACTCCGACTCGAACAGGCTTGCCGGGATGACGGGCGGCGGTACCACGCGGATCCGAGCGCGCGCCAGCCCCGTGTAATCGGCCATGTCGTCGGCGACCCCGGCACTGGCGACGATCACCTGTTCCGCGAATGGATAGAGCCAACCCATGGAGTGACGCTGGATCCAGCGCTCCAGCACGCCACGCGTCGCGAGGTCGATCGAGATCGTCGTCCCGGAGCGCAGGACCAGGCGCGTCGGCACGCGGGCCATGGCGCGCGCGAACAGCGCCACGCGGTTGACCTTGTCCTTGTCCGAGAGCATCACGGCCGGTCTGTTGCGACGCAAATAGCGGATGACGGCGGGTAGACAGCTCAGGGTATGGCGCGAACCCAGGTCGATCAGGGTGACGCCGTCCGGAATCTCGTCCAGATTTGGACCGTGCTCGCGAACCTTGAGCAAATCCACGCGATAGCCGCGACGCGCCAGTGCCGGGATCAGGTGCTCCGCGGCCCGGTCCACACCGCTGTGCCCGGAGGTCGAGAAAAAACAGGCGATACGATTTGGATCGGGCATGAACGCGAGACCGACTCAGGACAACGACCGCACGGCATTCGCAAACCTGCGCCACGGCCTGCATAAGGTTTGCGAAGAAAGAGGCGTACCGCTTGGCAAAATCGACCCAATGCAGAATAGAGTGAAGCCACGTAACCATTTGCTTTTCTAGGAAACGCGAACGGTCAAAAAATGGCGTTAGGAATAATTATGGGCACGAAAATAAAACCGCCCCCACTGATGCGGCCTTTTTACCTGTTTGGCGCCGCCAGCACAAACCAAACCGCCACGCAGGCGTGATCGTGGTCAGCAGCGACAAACCGATCCAGCGTCCCGACTCAGGGTGTAGCAGCCCCTCCTTTTGTTGTTTTATAACGCTCCGACGTTGCACCACGCAGGCGGATCGATGGCTTTCCATCGGCGATGACCTTCGATGGGCTGGGAGTCGTCTTCGATCTTGTGGACGATCCGAGCCGTTACCGCGCGGTGTCGGTTCAGACTACCCGGCATTTTCAATGCTTTGAGAAATTATTATTTAATTTTTCCGAAATCCGTGTGTATATCCGTACCCGGCGCGCTCACTAACGGAACGTGTTAAATTCGCAAATACTCCCCCATCCCGAGAAAACTCATGGCAAAACGTCATCGGCCAGGGCGGCGCCGCCCGATTCCTCCGCCGATCCCGTGAGACACAAAAAACCCGCCGACTTGGCAGGTTCAGTGCCGGTCTCTCCCGGCTGTCGATCACCCCATGACGCGGGGTTCGTCGTGATTTAACCCAGCCAGCCGCCCTTGTTCACCACGCGATAGACACGCGGCGGATCGGGGCAGGGTCCGGGTTCGCTGGGGCCATCTCGACAAGGCAACCCGGAATCGATGATCGCCTGAATCAGCGCGTCGATTTGTTCGGCGAATTGGGGATGATTGCCGCGCCACTGATTGGCTTCCATCAGCATGGTGTCCAGCGTCAACGGCATGGATTCGCTGGAAAACCGCTCTAGGACTTGGCGCAGTTCCGGGCTAATGACGGCTTGCATGGGTGCAACAGTTTCAGCGTTTGGCACGGGATTTCCCCCTTGATGTTGACGCTTGCGAGCGTTTCACGGTTCGCGCGGATTTCTCGATTGTTAATCACCCAGGAAAACTTCCCAGGGATCCGGGGCAATCGACATTGAAGTTTTTCCACCCCGGAGCGGTGCAACCTGTCGGCCTTTTGGCCGGAGCAGCCTGGGGTGATCAGGATGGAATTCATGGCCGACATTCGACGGCGTCATTTTGTCGACGGGGAGAGCATCGGCGCGATTGCCCGTGAGCTTCGGCGCTCGCGTCCCACGGCTCGCAAAGCGCTGACCACGCTGACCGAGCCGGTCGACCGCCGCCAGCATCCGCCTTTGCCGAAACTGGGGGCGTTCCAAGCCCAGTTGGAACAGTGGCTGGAGCGCGAATCCCGCTTCCCGAGGCGTCAGCGGCGCACGGCGAAACGCTTGTTCGAGGGCTTGCAGGTCGAGGGTTACCAAGGCTCCGATGGCCCGGTACAGCGGTCTGTGACGCGCTGGCAGGTGCGGCGTGGCAGTCATCCGGCCATCACGCAAGCCTTCGTGCCGTTGGCGTTTCCGCCGGGGGAGACCTGTCAATGCGAGTGGAGCCATGAAGAGGTCGAGTTGGGCCGCGTCGTACAGACGAACAAGGTGGCGCACGTTCGCCTGACCGACAGTCGGCCAATCTTCGTGGTGGCCGATCCGCGCGAGACCCAGGAGATGGTCTTCGATGCCCATGTCCGCGCCTTTGCCTGCTTCGGCGGCGCCCCCCAGCGGGTGGTCTACGACAATCTCAAAACGGTGGTGGACGCGATCTTTACCGGGAAGGATCGCCAGTTCAACCGCCGCTTCCTGACGTTGGCCAATCACGATCTGTTCGAGCCGGTCGCCTGCACGCCGGAATCGGGTTGAGAGAAGGGCCAGGCGGAGAATCAGGTCGGCAACGTGCGTGAATGGCGGTTCACCCCGCGGGTGACGTGCAGCGATTGCGCGGCGCCGAATACCTGGTTGGCGACGCGTTGCCAGGAACTCGCGGGGCGTCGACACCCCACCGAGCTGACCCTGACCATGGCCGCGTGTTTTGCCGACGAGCCGCCCTGGCTGCGGGCCGTCACCGCGCCGTTCGATAGCGATGTCGAGCAGACGTTGCGAGTTCTCCAGCACTTGCCTGATCAGCGTCGATCGCAATCGCTAGAGTGTCCCCGTCGTCTGGGCTGGCAAAGTGGTGTCGGTGCGCCTCACCGCCGCGACCCTGCGCATCGTCATCAGCGCCCCGGTCGCGAGCAACGCCAGGCGCCGACTGGCCGCGCCCACACGTCCCGCCGTGCTTGAGAGTCCTTCCAGCCCCACGCTGCGCCGGAACCGCTGGCCGATTGCGCGCGCGACGCCAGCTTGCGGGAGGTCCGTCATGGCCATTGATCGCCTCAGCAAACTCAACGCGCTCCACCTCGACGGCATGGCGATGGCCTGGCGCGCATGGCAAGCGCATCACCTCATCCTGCTCGGGGGCATCGGAACGGGGAAAACCCATCTGGCGACCGCCTTGGGCGTCGCCGCGATCCATCGGGGAAAGCGGGTTCGCTTCGATCACGCGGTCGACCTGGTCAACCAGCTGGAACCGGAAAAACGCCTCGGCGAAGCCGGCGCTCTCGCCAAACAACGCATCCCCATCGATGCCGTCATCATCGACGCGCTCGGGTATCTGCCGTTCCCCGAATCGGGCGGTGCGTTGCTGTTCCATTTGATCCGCCATCGGTACGACAAGACCTCCTTGGTCCTTACCGCCAACCTCAGTTTCGGCGAGTGGGTACAGGTCTTCGGCGACGCCAGGATGACCGCGGCCCTCCTGGATCGCCTCGCCCATCACGGCGACATCCTCGAAACCGGCAACGACTCCTACCGCTTCAAGCAACGCAAAAAGGCGACTCAGACCACCTGAAATGCCCCAGCAACGGGAAAACATTCGATGTTGATCCCTGGTCATTTTTGGATGGTGATTGACACCACAGGAATCTCGGCAGGCTGAATATTCGTTGTTTCAACGCTAATCGGTATGCACATGGTATCCGTTGAAACAACGCTTATTCCCAGCCGTTGCGACAGTTCGCCCGCGATCCGAGCAAAGGCCGGTGCAGACTTGGCGCGATAGGCCATCGGCAGCGCCAGCAGTAACACCGAGTCGGGCAAGGGTCCGAGTGCGGTATCAGGATGCAGCGCCGCATCCGCCTTGCCGATCAATCGGCGCGACCGCTCGCCGGGCGTCAGCGCCGTGCCGGTCTTGGGCCGTCCGCGTGGTTTCGGTTCGTTCAATTTTCGTTGTATCAACGGTTAATCGTGCTTCGATTATCGTTGAGTCAACGGATAATACAAGGGCGGTGTTTCGATCATCGAAACGGGCGCGAAGGGGGTCGTTTTTGGCGATCCCCTATGCCCAGACAAGCAAAAGCCTCGCTTGTGGCGAGGCTTGTAGACACGGCGCTAGATTGCAATCTCCGGTGCGTCGCGGCCTCTTGCGAGGACTTATGCCCGATGCCAAAGCAGAGCGGGGACGCCTTGATACTAGGCGTTCAAAGGTAGTCGGTCAAGCTGGTCAGACCGAGCGCGCGCAGCATGCAATGCTGGATCTGTCGCAGGTTAGCAGGATCAATCACATGTACCACATACTTGCGTTTCCCAGCTGCGTCTTTCCCGTCAAAAGGGAATGACAGCCGCGCGAATGACACGGTGTAGAGCATGTCCGCCTTCACCCAATGGAACAGCGCTTGGTATGGTGGCGGCAAAACCGGATTGATGTGCAGCTTGAAGTGATACGGCGCGATAGCATTCGGAGCCGTCGTGCTCAACGGCACGATTGAACACAATCCTTTGCGCTTCCGCAGCCTTGGCGAAACAACGACTGCGGGGCGGCGTTTCACCATTTCGGGCGGCACGAATCCGCCAAAATCACAGATGACGATGGTGCCTTGTCCTGGGTGGAATGGAATCGGCATACCTGCCTCTCGATGCCAGCGGGTGATGCAGAGTAACCGCAAATTCGGTTGGCGATCCCCTTTCCCACGCACGAACCCTCACGGCAAACTCCGCAACAGGCGATCCAGGATCTCGGCGCGTCGCTCGCCATCGTCAACGCTCCCGATGTCGATCAGTCCATCCTGCAAGGCATCGGCTATACCGACAGCTTCGGCGCGGTCCCTGGGGGCGAGGGTCAGCAACAACCCTTCGGCGAACCGCTCTCGGAGCGCGGCTCGAAACCATAACTGTCTGAGTGCGCGGTCTTTCTCATGGCGTCTCGAACCCGACACAGCCATTGCCAGTATCGGATTTCCGAAACCGCTTCGGTCAGGGTCGCCGGGTTGACGCCAGCGGCGAAGGCATCCGGTGTCAGCGTTGACCAGCCGTCCCAAGCGTCCGGCAGTCGGATCGTCCGCAAGACCATCGCCTCGGCGGGGGTCGGCTCCAGGGCGGCGGCGAGGCTTCCGAAGGCGGCGAGACCTTCCAGGTACCGCGTGATCCGCTCCCGCGCACGGTCGGCCTTGTGCGCGATGTCGGCAATACCAATCGAACCGAGCGCGACCGCTAACGGATGCGCGCCGGGTTGCCGGGTCAGCCAGGCAGAATAGCGGTCTTCAAGCTGCTTTGCCGGGGTCTTGATCCGGGTCGCGGCCTCGACCGCTTGATCCAGTGCAGCGGGATCGGTCGCGGTCGCCGGTGATGGTCTCGGCTTGGGGCAAGGTCCGCACCATCAAGGCGGTGCAGTCGCTCGGGTCGCCCTGGGGGATGGCGAACAGCGCACGATGCTCGGGGTTGCCTGATTTCTCGTTACGGGTGACGAAAATAGGCATCGGCGATTTCTCGTCACCACGCGAATCGGTGACGATAATTCGTGCTCGGCGTTGCTCACGATACCGGCGTTGCCGCTCGGCGCCGGCCAGCGCCTGCCCCGTGGCGGGGCGGCCTCGTTTCGGTGCGAGCAATGCGCGCGTCCCTGCTGGCTGGGTGCGTTCTCGTTGTACCGGAGCGCCGCGCCGTCCATCGGGCCGATGATGGGGGCCAACTTCAGCAGCAGGTCAACCATGGCAACCGGGTTTTCAGCGTCGAAACAACTATAGCCCGCGTCGCCCGGGGTCGCGTGGACCAGATCAATTCGGTTCCCGACGATGATCGCCGATTGCTGGCCGTCCATCCGCTTCAGTGCAGCCGTCAGACTTTGATAGCAGCCGTCTTCCAGCGCCATTGCCAGGATTTGCTTGTCGTCTCGATAGGATTTCATCGTCCTGCTCTCCCATCCATCGCCCACAGCTGCCCGTATAACCCCGGATACCGTTCTTTTCCTGATCACTGGTTTGGGTCATCGGCGGTCGGCAAAAATCCCACGCAACGCTCCAGACGATCCTGGTCGGGTTCGTATTGCGTACCTGTCAGCGGTAGCTCTCCGCGTCCAGCCACCATGCAGCGGCCATTGCGGGCGAGGTTGCGACACTGGCGACAGGTGCGGCGGATGTCGGCCAGTTGATCGGGCGTGGAGCCGTTGGCCGCTTTCAGTGATGAAAGACGGTCCCCGAAAGCGTTGTTCAGCGACTCCAGTTGAACCAGCGGATCGGCAGCGCGGGAGATCTCCGACTCCAGCCGATCCCCGATTGACTCCACGATCTCGGTGGTCGCAATCCCCAGCCGCACGCATTCGTGATAGAGCCACGCCAGCCGCTCGGGATAGCGCGCCAGTCCGTCCATGAAGGCGACGATGTCTTCGGGGTGATCCTCTTCGATATGCCGCAGGTAGGCTTGGGCCTGTTCCCGGTTCGCCGGGTGCAATGCGGGTGCTGGATCGTCCGGCTCGGGTTCTGGCGCGACCACTGCGCCAGGGTACTTCGCCTGGATCTCTTCCAGGCTGTCCGGGGTGCTGGTGGCATGCGAGACGGTGCGCCCGTCTGGATGCTCGATCAGCCAGAGGCGAGATTTTTTGCCGGCTTCGGTTCCCTGGTTCCCTCATTTTCGGAGAAATGAGTAGTCCGCCGTTGGCGTTTATTTTCATTCTGTGGACGGCTTCCGGCATCCCTTCCATGCTCGGTTCCCTCTACCTTTTCGTTTTTTTCCGGGGAACCCGGGGAACTCGGGGAACTCGGGGAACTGCTTTGTTCTGTAAATGGTTTTCCGGTTCCCCCATGCGGATTCGCTGGGTGATCCGGGGGAACCGCGTTCGTCGCGCGCCGCTGGATCAGTGCTTGCAGGCTCATTGCTCGCCCTCCTTGGGTGCAATGGCGTACAGGCTTTGGGATCGCCCTTGCGCCTTGGTTTTTTCGACCGCTTGCCGGTGTCGCGCTCGGCAATCCATCCGCTGTCGTCCAGGGCATCCAGGACGCGCCGCACGTCGAAACCTTCGGACGCTTCCCGCAACCCGGCAGGCGTGAACAGATAGACGCACTCGCCGGTGGCGTTGTCTTTCCACCAGCCCGCGCGGTTATAAACGGTCGCGTCATCCTTCTTGGGATAGGTGCCGTAAGGGGTCGGGTCGTCGTCCTTCTTGGGGTGCAGCGCGGAAAACCGACTATCCCCATGGCGCGCGATGAAATCGGCGATGGCTTGAAGGATTTGGCGTGTCTCGGTTTGCCCTTTGCCCCGCTGTTCTTTCCAGGCGGTATAGGCGATGGCGGCGGCGTCCAGTGCTTCCCCTTCCGGCCAGGGCAAGATGCCCCATTCAATCGCCAGTTCCCCGGCCATGGCGACCGTGCGAAGGCATTGGCCGCGCGCCCCTCTAGTACCTCTTTCCGCTTAATCTTGCGCAGATATGATCGTAGGAGTATTTCTTAAGGCTGGTTATCAAGAGAGACTCCCTATGGTCAAGTATGTTGTGCGGCTCACCGAGGAGGAGCGAACGGCACTGACGGAGGTGATCGGCAAAGGCAAGGCAGCGGCCCGAAAGATCAAACATGCGAACGTCCTGCTCAAGCTCGATGCCGGTGGGCCCGGTTGGAGCGATGCGCAAGCCGCAGACGCCTTCGACTGCAGCGCGCGCACGGTCTTCAGCATCCGACAACGCTTTGTCGAGGCCGGCTTGGAGGCGGCGCTGGAGCGCAAGAAGCGCGAGCACCCGCCGCGTGAACGACTTCTGGACGGGGACGGCGAGGCACAACTGGTGCGCCTCGCCTGCTCCGCACCGCCTGAAGGACAGGCACGCTGGACCCTCACGCTCTTGGCCGAAAGCCTCGTCGAGTTGCAGGTCGTGGAGACGATCTCGCCGCAAACCGTCATGCGTACGCTCAAAAAAACGTTCTGAAACCGCACCTGCGCACGTGCTGGGTGATTCCGCCCGAGCACAATGCCGAGTTCGTGGCCTGCATGGAAGACGTTCTGGAGGTCTATCGCCGTCCCGATGATCCGCAGCGCCCGGTGATCTGCCTCGACGAGCAGCCGACACAGCTGATCGGCGAAACCCGCACGCCGATTCCGCTGCAACCCGGCCAAGCACAACGCTACGACTACGAATACGAACGCATCGGCACCGCCAACAACTTCATGATCGTCGAGCCACTGGCTGGCTGGCGCAAGGTCAGCGTCCGCGCCACCAAGACCGCGCTTGATCTCGCCAATGAGCTCAAGGAGCTGCTGGACGTCGATTACCCTAAGGCTGAAAAGGTCGTTCTGGTTTGGGACAATCTCAACACCCATGCGCCGGCGTCGCTGTACAAAGCCTTTCCGCCGCAGGAGGCGCGTCGACTCTTGGACCGCCTGGAGATCCACTACACCCCCAAACACGGCAGCTGGCTCGACATCGCCGAGATCGAGCTCAGCGTCTTCACCAAGCAGTGTCTCGATCGGCGCATCGACAACATCGACACCCTGCGCAGCGAGGCCAAGGCTTGGGAGGATCGCCGCAATGCTTCCGGGGCTGTTGTCGACTGGCAGTTCACGACCGACAATGCACGCATCAAGCTCAAACGCCTATATCCGCAACTTAATGAGGAATGAGGTACTAGCCCGGTCTCGGCCTTGAAGTCATCCAGCGCCGTGAGGTCTGCCAGGGTCTCGCCGTAGTCCCTGGGGTCGCCGATCATCCGCTCAATGAAGGCCGGTCCCGCGTGCCCATAGTGACGGGTCGCGCTCGCCTTCAATCCATCGGCGAAGGCTCGCCCATCGGCCAGGTCGTGCAGCGTGTCGAAAACGCCATGGCGCCGGGTGCAAGGCACGTCGAGTAGTCGCGCTTCCTGTCCGGCCTTGGCGCGCTTGCCGCCCTCGGCCATGGTCGCGGTCAAGGTGCGTTCGCCGGATGACAGTAGGATGACGCGCCAGCGCCAGACCTCACGGGCTTTGCCGGTGCGGGCCGCGCGGCTCTTACCGGTGCCGTTGCCGATGGCGTAGATGATGGCGCCAAGGTCGCGCGGGTCAGCCTCGCTGATTTCGTCCAGAATCAAGACGGTATCGTTGAGCGCGGCGGCGACGCCCTCTAATCCGTTGCCGGTCGCACGCCAAGTGCGGATAAAGCCAGTGCCGCCCCAGCAGGACGCGCCAGCCATCAACAGGGTTGATTTCCCGGTACTCGAATCCCCGACCTCGTGAAACCCGCAGCCAGGACGATGGACGCGATCTAGCAGCGGTCCAGCCAGCGCCGCCGATACCGCAAACTGCATCGTGGGATTCCCCACGTAGCGCGCCGCGATCTCCGAGCGCCAGCCGTCGAACGTCCCGGCCTGGGTGAATTCGTCATGGTCGGCTTGCTCGGATTGATAGCGAACGTCGCCGGTCCCGATGATCCGGTTCGGCAGGACGAACACGGTTCCCCCGGAATGCCAGCCGGTACAGGTCGCGGCGAGGACGCGCCGCTTGGGGTAGCGACTCATCAAGTAGGCGTTCAGCAGGCGATGCGATGATGGGTCAATCCGCACGCCAAGGTTCAGCAGTTCCCCGCGCCGCTCATCACCTATCACATTCTGGCAAACTGCCGCTCAGTCGATGTTGAGGTGATTGAGGATCATGGGAAGCGTCAAACGATTGGCTGATGAAGTGGCGTGCGGGCTGCGCGAGGTGCACCCGCGTCTGCGCAAGACGGTGGTGAGCAAGCTGGCGTTGGCGGTCGGGGCGATGATCGAAGGCCAAACCCCGAACACGGTGGAGTTGGCCAATCTGCTGCCCTTGGACACCGAGCGGCAGGACATGCGCGAGCAATGGCTGAGGCGTTTGCTGAAGAATCCGCGGTTGGGTCCGGGAATGGTGATTGAGCCCTTTGCACGAGCGGAGTTGGCGAAGGCGGCCAGCCATGGTCAGACGGTGTTGTTGAGCCTGGACCAAACCGATTTGGGTGATCGGATGGCGCTGCTGATGGTGGCGTTGCGGGTGGGTGATCGCGCGATACCGCTGGCGTGGCGGGCTGAGGAAGGGGCGGCCAATCTCGGCTTCGCGGGCCAGCAGGTGGTGTTGGAGCCGCTCCTGGCCTGGCTGCCGTCCGGGGCGCGCGTGCTGCTATCGGCGGACCGGTTCTATCCGTCGGCGGGCCTGTTCGGGTGGCTCCAAGCCCGGGGCTGGAGCGACCGGCTGCGCCTGAAGAGCAACGTGCTAACGGATACCGGGCAGGGCGATGAGACGACGACGGGCGCGTTGGCACACGGGGTGACGGAACGTTACTTCACCGGTGTGCGCCTGTTTGCGCAGGGGGTGATCACGAACCTCGGGATCCTGCACGAGGATGGCCACCCCGAGCCGTGGATCATTGCCATGGACGCCGCCCCGACACGGGCAAGCGTGCTTGACGACGCTGCTCGCTGGGCCATCGAACCGATGTTCTCCGACGTCAAGGGCCGGGGCTTCGACTTGGAGGATTCGCAACTCCAGCATGCCGAGCGTTTGGAGCGACTGGTGCTCATCATGGCCTTGGCCATGTACTGGTGTGTTCGCGCCGGCCGAGACGAGGGGCTGAACGATCCGACACCACTCGAAAAAAAGTCCAGGCGCAGAACGACCCCGCGCATTGGAGCTTCAGGAAACTCTATCGTAGCCTGGTCTCGTGGTTCACGCGCGGCCTGCGCCGTCTGAAGCGGTGCCTTCAAAACGACCTCCCGTTGCCCGCTTTTCATGCCCGTGAGTAACTGATAGGTGATGAGCCCCGCGCAGTTCCTCGCCCGATTCCTTGAGCATGTGCATGGGCATGGGCATGGTCCACTCGCGTTCGCGCCCGCTGGCATTTGCGGAACCGCAGCAGTAGCCCGTAATCCGCGTCACGCTCGCCATGCGCTAGGGCGTCGGCATAGAGCGGCGAGCAAATCCATTGGTCGATGTCCGTCTCGTCCTTGAGTCCGTGCCACCACAAACCCGGCTTGCCGTAACCCGTGAACCCTTCCTGAATCGAGAAACCGGGTCGGTCAACGGCGGGTTTGGTCTTGGCGGTTCCCTCGCTGGTTCCCTCGGTTCCCTGGGGATTTTCGCCGGGGGAACCGCTGTAGCCCGCGCCATTGCTGAAGGTTCCCCCGGTTCCCTCGGTTCCCTCGGAAAATACAAAGGGTGACGCAGTTTCGACCATCCTCTCAATCTGCATCCGCACGGCATCCAGACCTTGCGCCTGGTGCAGATCGTTGAAGTCGGTCGCGCCCTCGGGTCGCTCGGGTCCGAAGTCTGGCGCAACCAACGGGATCGGCGGTCGGAAGGAACGCGCCGCCTTGAGCGCCGCCGTGATCGGTTCGCCAGTGCCCTTATCCAGATCCGCCAGCAGCACTATCCTCGCCTGGGGAAACCGAACGCGCATGGCAGAAATGACCTTGGGAAAATTCGACACCGACAGCGCCGCAATCACGGGGTATCCGCTCGCTTCCTTGGCCGATAGCGCGGTTGCCACACCCTCGCCAATCAGCAGTGTGAAGTCGGCGCCTGGATCGTCCGGCAGATACTGCGCCGCCCAATACCCGCCTGTTTTGGTGCCTTGCCCCGTGAGCGCGGTCTTGCGTCCGTCGCCGTCGATCAGTTCGAGACTCGACAGATGCGGGCGTCCGTCGATCTGGATCGGCGCGACCAGCAGCGGGCCTTTCAGTTGCACGCCTTTTGCTTGGGGCTGATACCCCAGCAGGATTGCCGCGTCGTTCGCGTCGATCTGTAGCAGCTTGTCGGTTGGCGCGACGCCCTTCTTGACGAGGTACGGGTGGTTGGGGTCAGCAGGGCTTGATGCGGTCCAGATGGACAACGCCCGGCGTGCGGTTTCGGCTTGCTCGCGGGCCAGATCCTCGGCCGCTTTCCGGGCTTGCTCATCGGCAATCCGCTTGCGCTCGGCGAGTTCTTCAGGCGTTGGCGGCTCGGGCGCTGGGGTCCGGGTGTCGATTCCCATGTGCTCGGCAACCGCCAGATAGGCTTCTCGTTTGCTCCATCCGTGCACATGCGACAGCAGGTCGAACCCGTCGCCCGACTGCGTATCCCCGCCGCCGCCACACACCCAACTCCCGGAACCGTTGCGGTTGTCGAAGCGAAAGAGATCCGTACCGCCACAGCCAGGGCAAGGGCCGTGCTCGTCTTGGAGTCGTTCCCGCTCCACACCGAGCGCGGGGAGGATGTCCAGCCACTTGCCCTTGACGGTTTGCGGCAAGACTTCCAGCGCCCGCTTGCGGGCTTCGTAGCAGTCGAAACACAGCGGGGCCGATGGCGCGCTGTGCGGCGGCTTGAACTCCGCACCACAGGCGGTGCAAGTGCGTGGTTCGCGCGCCCTCTGGTTGCGTTCCTCGACCCTTGCGGTGACGGCGAGGTCTTCGGGCGTGCCCTCGAACGCCAGCGCCGATCCTTCATCGACTTCGGCGGCGATGCCCTCGAAGTACGCGGCGACAGGCGGCAGCTCGGGTGCTAGATCGTCTAGCTCGGGATCTGGCGGGGTGGGCATGTGCAACCGCTTATCGAATTCCATGGCGGCCTTGCTGGGGCGGGGTGCGCGGGCGGTGGTGGCGGTCATCGTGCCATCTCCTTCATCCCGTACTGCATCCCCATCCATCGGTGAAATTCAATCGCCTTGATCTCGTCGAGACTCAAGAAGGCATCCTTGGCGAGACTGAGCCGATCAACCGCGCCGCGCCCACTGTGATCTCCTGACAGTGGGCTAAAGAAGTTAGTTTTTTTCTGAATTTCAACAAATGCGCATTCCACGCCATTCGGCCACCTGTTGCAGCAACATCCGGCCGGCGATTCCAGCGGCATTCGGCCACCCGTTCCACGGCGATTCGACCGGGGCAGTCGGAGCGAAGCGACGCAGGCGGGTCATTGGTACGCGGCGGATCCGGCCGGCGTCAACGTCCGGGCGTGGCGTTTGCGCATCGACTCGCCGTTGAGGGTGATCCGGTCGGCGTTGTGGACCAGACGATCGAGGATCGCGTCGGCGAGAGTGGGATCCCCGATCAAGTCGTGCCAATGGTCAACCGGAAGCTGGCTGGTGATGCGCGTGGCACGCCGCCCGTGGCGATCCTCGCGCAGCTCGCGCCGCCCCTCGGCGTCCTGCCCCATGAGCCCCCCGTCGTCCAACAGCAGTAAATCGGTGTTGGCGAAGCGGCACATGAGCTTGGGGAAGCCGCCGTCGGCATGGGCGAGGCGCCGTTCCTCGAAGAGGCGCTGTGCTTGAGCTTGGCCCGGCGCAGGCGGGTCTGCAGGCGGCGCTCCTCGCGTGCGGTCAGTTCTCGGTCCACGCGCAGTCCGCGGCGCTCCTCGAAGCTCAGGGTGTGGATCTCGGGCCAGTCGAACGGCTCGCGCCGGGCGGCGGACATGCCGGTGAGGCGCCGCTGTTGGAGCTTCTCCAGGGTGGGGTGATGCAGCAGGGGTGTGCAACTCCTCTGCGAGGGCGTGAGGGTCAGTGGAAATAGGCCGGACCACGAAGATGGTCGTGACCCTCACGCTCGCCTAGGCGCAGGATCCCCAGACAGGAGCGCAAGCCCGGCTGGGGATGCGCACGGTTGGCGAGGATGTGGCCGATGGCCCCGGCAGTGGCCGGTCCGCGCTTCTCGGCCCAGCGCACCAGGCGCTCGGGGGGCCATTCGGCGAACTCGCGATGGGCCTTTGGGCATGTGCTCGGCCACGGTGGTGTGGCGCCCCTTCAGGGCGGAGCGCACATGGCTGGCCACGCGCTGGCGCTGGTGGAAGCAGTCGACCGTGTGGTCGACGAGGCGCACGTCCAGCGCCTGCTTCGCCAGGGGGTAGGGCACGGCCCGTCGACCTCGACGTGAGCGTCGATGTTCAACCGTACCCGTTTGCAGGTCGCGTAGACGTCAGGGACCGGGGGGAGCGGGCGCAGCGCCGGACGATCGATCGTCTCGAAGGCCGTGCGGCGCGAACCGGGCAGTTTCTTGAAGGGCCGCTGATTGAGCCGTTCCAGCAGGGCGGCGATCGCCGTGTTCAGTGCGTTTAGGCTGAAGCAGGTCTGGTGGCGCAGGGCCGCCAGGATCCCGCGCTCGACGAGCTGCACCCCGGTCTCCGCCTTGGCGCAAGTCGTCCCGGTTTGCGCACCGCCACGAAGGTCTGCGCGGTGCGGATCTCCCCGCTGGCCGGATCGACGACCTCCGCTGTCTGCCCGGCATCGTCGATAAACAAATGGCCGTGGAATCAGTGGCCAAATGGGCGTGGATTACGCGCGCAAAGCAACGCCCCCGACCTTTTTGAGGACGGGGGCGTTGGGGAGAGGGCCCTGGCGGTGACCTACGTTCGCATGGGGAGGCCCCACACTAGCATCGGCGAGCCACCGTTTCACGTCTGAGTTCGGGAAGGGATCAGGTGGTTCCAGTGGTCTATGGCCGCCAGGGAAAGCGTTGACGGCGTCCGCCGGGGCGGGGCCATCGAAACTTGGCGTGATCGTTGTGAATCCGGACCCAACGCGCTTGGGTGTTATATGGTCAAGCCGCACGGTCAATTAGTACGGGTTAGCTCCATCCATTACTGGACTTCCACATCCCGCCTATCCACGTCGTAGTCTTCGACGGACCTTCAGAGGCATCGAGTGCCTAGGGAGACCTCATCTTGGGAGGGGCTTCCCGCTTAGATGCTTTCAGCGGTTATCCCGTCCGAACGTAGCTACCCGGCAATGCCACTGGCGTGACAACCGGAACACCAGGGGTTCGTCCACTCCGGTCCTCTCGTACTAGGAGCAGCTTCCCTCAAGTCTCCAACGCCCACGGCAGATAGGGACCGAACTGTCTCACGACGTTCTAAACCCAGCTCGCGTACCACTTTAAATGGCGAACAGCCATACCCTTGGGACCGACTTCAGCCCCAGGATGTGATGAGCCGACATCGAGGTGCCAAACACCGCCGTCGATATGAACTCTTGGGCGGTATCAGCCTGTTATCCCCGGAGTACCTTTTATCCGTTGAGCGATGGCCCTTCCATACAGAACCACCGGATCACTAAGACCTACTTTCGTACCTGCTCGACGTGTCTGTCTCGCAGTCAAGCACCCTTATGCCTTTGCACTAAACTCCCGATTTCCGACCGGGATTAGGGTACCTTCGTGCTCCTCCGTTACGCTTTGGGAGGAGACCGCCCCAGTCAAACTACCCACCATGCACGGTCCCTGCTCCGGATGACGGAGCGAGGTTAGAACGTCAAACAGACCAGGGTGGTATTTCAAGGATGGCTCCCTCGGAACTGGCGTCCCAAGTTCACAGCCTCCCACCTATCCTACACAAGTCGGTTCAACGTCCAGTGCAAAGCTATAGTAAAGGTTCACGGGGTCTTTCCGTCTAGCCGCGGGAACTCGGCATCTTAACCGAGAATTCAATTTCACTGAGTCTCGGGTGGAGACAGCGCCGCCATCGTTACGCCATTCGTGCAGGTCGGAACTTACCCGACAAGGAATTTCGCTACCTTAGGACCGTTATAGTTACGGCCGCCGTTTACCGGGGCTTCGATCAAGAGCTTCTCCTTGCGGATAACCCCATCAATTAACCTTCCGGCACCGGGCAGGCGTCACACCCTATACGTCCACTTTCGTGTTGGCAGAGTGCTGTGTTTTTAATAAACAGTCGCAGCGGCCTGGTCACTGCAACCCCGTTCGGCTCCGCCCGCAAGGGGCTTCACGTACTTGGGGCGTACCTTCTCCCGAAGTTACGGTACTATTTTGCCTAGTTCCTTCACCCGAGTTCTCTCAAGCGCCTGGGGATTCTCACCCTGCCCACCTGTGTCGGTTTGGGGTACGGTCACGCACGACCTGAAGCTTAGAGGCTTTTCTTGGAAGCGTGGCATCGATCACTTCGTGCCCGTGGGCACTCGTCGTCACGCCTCGGCATTAAGGGTCCGGATTTGCCTAAACCCTCTGCCTACACGCTTGAACCGGGACAACCAACGCCCGGATGACCTAGCCTTCTCCGTCCCCTCATCGCAGTCGTGCCTGGTGCCGGAATTTTAACCGGCTTCCCATCGATTACGCGTTTCCGCCTCACCTTAGGGGCCGACTCACCCTGCGCCGATGAACGTTGCGCAGGAAACCTTGGGCTTTCGGCGGGGGGGACTCTCACCCCCCTTGTCGTTACTTATGTCAGCATTCGCACTTCCGATACCTCCAGCATGCCTTACAGCACACCTTCGACGGCGTACGGAACGCTCCCCTACCATGCCAGTTGCCTGGCATCCGCAGCTTCGGTACATGGCTTGAGCCCCGGTACATCTTCCGCGCAGGCCGACTCGACCAGTGAGCTATTACGCTTTCTTTAAAGGATGGCTGCTTCTAAGCCAACCTCCTGGCTGTCTGGGCCTTCCCACATCGTTTCCCACTGAGCCATGATTTAGGGACCTTAGCTGGCGGTCTGGGTTGTTGCCCTTTTGACGACGGACGTTAGCACCCGCCGTCTGTCTCCCGCGATGGCACTTGCCGGTATTCGGAGTTTGCATCGGGTTGGTAAGCCGGGATGGCCCCCTAGCCGACACAGTGCTCTACCCCCGGCAGTGAACTCGCGAGGCGCTACCTAAATAGCTTTCGGGGAGAACCAGCTATCTCCGAGCTTGATTAGCCTTTCACTCCGACCCACAGCTCATCCGAATCTTTTTCAACAGATCCCGGTTCGGGCCTCCAGTGGGTGTTACCCCACCTTCACCCTGGCCATGGGTAGATCGCCCGGTTTCGGGTCTACTCCCAGCGACTGAACGCCCTATTCAGACTCGCTTTCGCTACGCCTCCCCTAGTCGGTTAAGCTTGCCACTGAGAAGTAAGTCGCTGACCCATTATACAAAAGGTACGCAGTCACCCCTTGCGGGGCTCCCACTGCTTGTACGCAGACGGTTTCAGGTTCTATTGCACTCCCCTGATCGGGGTTCTTTTCGCCTTTCCCTCACGGTACTGGTTCACTATCGGTCGGTCAGGAGTATTTAGCCTTGGAGGATGGTCCCCCCATGTTCAGACAGGATAACACGTGTCCCGCCCTACTCGTTTTCACGCTGCGGTAGTTTTCGTGTACGGGGCTATCACCCGGTGTCGCTGACGTTTCCACGTCATTCCACTAACATCCACAATGCTTAAGGGCTAATCCCCGTTCGCTCGCCGCTACTAAGGGAATCTCGGTTGATTTCTGTTCCTCCAGGTACTGAGATGTTTCAGTTCCCTGGGTTTGCCTCACATCCCTATGGATTCAGGATGTGATACCTGGCTTGCGCCAAGTGGGTTTCCCCATTCGGAGATCCTCGGATCAAAGCTTGTTTGCCAGCTCCC